>JAAYUB010000078.1 GCA_012517875.1 Acidobacteriota bacterium
AGCGAGCGGTACATGCTGTCCATCTCCCGGACCAGCCGTTTCGGCTGAACGGGCAGGGGATTGGTGCTGTCATCGGACTCCTCGGGAACCAGGACCACGCGGATCGTCTGGTGCACCTTCAGCAGGCCGGTCCGGGGCAGGTATTGGAACGGGTGGACGAAGACGGTCAACCCGCGGACGTCACGGAAGATGAACGGATCGCTGAGCCGGGTGATCTCCTCGGGATAGACCTTGAGCGTCTGGGCGTGCGGGTCGGTCCAGTAGGGGATCGATGCGGGATTCTGGTTGCGGTAGATCACACCCTTGGAGGGGAGCATGGGGTGCTCCAGGGGGACGAGATCGAAATCGGCGTCCAGAATCTCGACGCTGTAATTGCCCTCGGCGGGCAGCTGGACCGTGGCGCTGAGGATGGGCAGCTCGGCGTAGCCGCGCTGGTGGGTCCAAACACCGCCCTCGAAGGCAAGTTTGGAGTAGGTCTGATTGTTGGCTTGAATCTGTTCCACACGGTAGTCGCCCAGCTCGAAGGTCAGCACGAGCCAGCCTTCGTCGCTCCACGACACGTTGTAGCCCCGGTAGCCGAAGCTGAGACCGGCGGCCAGCGCAAGCAGCATCAGGACAATCGCGAAACGTCGTACACGCATTCCAACCTCCCGTGAAAAATAATGGTCAGAGGATTCGTCGCCGGCGGCCTGTTTCCCGCTGGGTCGGGTTGAGACGCCGACTGATGAGTCGGCGCCATCCAGCTCGGCTCCGACACGAAATCCGGATAGCGTCGTCCGCTCTGGCCGGACGACCGATCTCTGGCACCGAAATCAGACATGGGATCGAATGAATCCACACCCGCTACCAATCAGGGAAATTCCAACGGACAGTTATATTCAAAGTAGGGATCGGTGCGATTTGTATGAAAAGTTTTTCAGATTATGTTGAAAATGTTTCTGCGTCTCGGCTTGCAGATTTCGGCACCGGATTTGACCGGTCCGTCTGGAACCGGTTGTGGCGAGTGGAGTCAAACGTGCAGCGACGCCGGAACATCCGGCAGATTCCGGATGCACGTGGAGAGAGGCACCTCCGGGCGCGTCAGGGTCGGGTTGCCGAGCGCCGGGACGACGGGCTACCGGTTGGATGTGCGCACCGGTAGCCGCCGGTGGTTGATCGTGCCGGCGGCCTATCGGGGCGGGCGGCCGCGGCCGAGGGTCAGGTAGAAGCGTCCGCCCACCTGGGCCGGATCGCCCGGGTAGCCCAGCGCCTTGAAGTCGAGGCGCTGCTTGACCTCGGGGTAGATCTTGCGCCGGTGCTCCGGCAGGTCCATGCCCTGCGCCCCCTGGTGGCAGCGGACGCAGTGGACGGCCTCCGTGGAGTGGCAATCGGTGCAACCCAGCGCCTTCGGGGCAGCGACCACGCCGTGGTGGATGGCCGAGTACATCCGAGTCTCAACGAAGCCGTACTTGCCCGAGTAGGGCAGGCCCACCACCTTCATCCCCTCGGCGATGGCGCCGGACCAATCGAAGCGGACCCAGTAGTCGGAGAGGAACCGCGGCATGGCCAGGGTCTTGTTCTCGGTGTCGTACGGCTGCACGGCGGTATGCAGCTTGAACGGGAAGATCCGCGCGGCCTGGTTGCGCTTCTCGCCCACGGGCGCGTTGAGCACCACGGCGGCGGCCGGGTCGATGGTGTCGCCCAGGAGGGCGGCGTGACGGGTGCCGTCGAACCAGAGGTACACCGGCGTGAGGTTCCGGCCCCAGGTGAGCGCGCCAAATCGCTTGTCATAGGCGGGCATGCCCAGGTTGTCCCTGGTCTCGGGTCGGTCTTGGCCGGCCTGGGAATAATCCCGCCGCAGCAGGGTGGGCGTCTCGCGGGCGAAGGCGGGGATGTGGCACGTCTCGCAGGCGATGGCGCGGACGTGGTCGTCGAGGTGCCGGGACAGCGGTCCCGACACGCCGTGCGGCGTCGGCCCGTGGCACTTGCCGCACTCCACGCGGCCCTCCACCGCCGGCGCGCTCAGCGACATCCCGGCGATCCGGTGCTGGGTGGTGGTGTGGCAGTTCTGGCAGCGCATGTTCAGGGCGCCCATATGGACGTCATACTCGGGCTTCGGATCGGCCATGACGGGCTCCAGGTCTCCGTGCTTGGCGTTGGTGGCGCCGCCGCTGTGGAAGTGGCAGGAGCCGCATGCCTGCCGCGACGGACGCCCCACTTTCCGCGCCACGGCCGGCAGGTCCACGCCCGCCGCCGGCAGGCCGGCGTTGAGGGGATCCTTGCGGTAGTTGCCGGTGGTGTCGTGGCAGACGAGACAGTCGAGATTGGCCGGGTTGCTGAAATTGAAATCCTTGTCCTGCTTGCCGTAGCCGATGTGGCAGGCAGCGCACTGCTGCATGTTGGGCGCGATGGCGATGCAGTAGTTGTTCACCATCAGGGTGAGGCTGATGTCCTTCCGGTGCTCGTAGCCGGCCAGCGTGGGCGAGAAGCCCTGCCAGCGCCAGTGGGCGGTGCCCAGCAGGTCCTGGCCCACCTGCGGATGGCAGCTCAGGCAGGAGCGGGTCACGTCCTGCGGGGTGGGTGCGGCGCCGAGGCTGACCAGCCGTTCGTGGTCCGGCGTCCATGGGTGGTGACAGTCGTCGCAGCCGGTGGGGGCGGAGGCCGGCTTGAGCTGGCCCTCGTGGCAGCCGATGCACTGGCGATGGTACGCGCCTTTGAGTCCGATGCGCGACGGGTCGTCCGCCTCGCCGGGCTGGGCGTGGCAGCGGGTGCAGCTTTGGGGCGGCCGGTCGGCCAAATCGTCGTGGCAATCGGCGCATGGGCCGCCCAAGCGGACCTCCATCATGGCGTGGAGGGTCTTGAGATCCTCGCCCACGCGGTCATCGTCGCTCATGGCGTAGCGGTGATGGCACACCCCGCAGTCGCCGCCGGTGAGCTCGTCGTGGATCCGGTGGGCGAACCCCACCGGCTCATAGTCGTCCACGCCCGAGTTCAGGGCGGAGCTGTTCAGCAGGTAGAAGTTCTTGTAGGCCGCCGGGCGGTGCGGATAGGCTGCCGCCGCAGTCGTCGGGGTCGGTTCCGGCCGGGCCGCCTGGACCCGCTGGATCTCCGTCACCGTCCGGATGGTGGAACTGATGGCCTCCTCGTGCACCACACTGTAGAGGAGGACAAAGATCAGCAGGAACACAATACCGGCCCCACGGATCACCCAGGTCCAGAACGGCGTGACGGTCTTGGCGCGCTCTTCATGCATCCGGGCCAGCTGCTCCGGGCTCAGCGGCATGTAGCCGGGCAGAATGGGAAAGTAGGTGACGAAGAACCGGTAGCAGAACAGGATGCTGGAGACGATGGCCGCCGTCATGGCGATCTCGCCCACTGACGGGAAGTAGGGCCGCAGGGAGTAGGGGGGATTGTAGCCCACCAGGAAGACGTTGATCCGGTTCAGCACCACGCCGAAGATGATCAGCGAGGCGGTGAAGAACAGCCAGCCCATGGACCGGCGCACCGCCGGGTTCAGGAGCAGCGCCAGCGGAGCGAGGATGCCCAGCATGATCTCGATGATGAGCGAGACCGTGGCCGCGGGCTGGGCGAGCAGATCCAGCGTGTTCCAGCGGACGGCGAGATCGACGAGCTTCACGAGCCCGTAGGCGCCGAGGAACCAGGGGACGAAGCGGGTCAGCGGGGTCAGCAGTTCCATCTCCGGGTTCCGCCCGAAGCTGATGTTGGCGTAGATCGACTCGAGGATCACCATGGGGAAGCCCACCGCGATAGCCGACAGAAGGAACAGGACGGGCAGGACGTTGGTGTCCCACAGCGGGCTCAGCTTGGTGGGCGAGATGAGCATGAGCGTGCCGAGCGACGACTGGTGCATGAAGGACAGGACCACGCCGGTGACGATGAAGAACGGCAGCGCAATCCGGACCCAGCGGTACAGGGTCAGGATGGGCTTCTCCACCCGCCGGAGCAGGGCGGCACCCCATTCGTTCCCATCGATGCGGGCTTTGAGTCCCTCAAGGATCGACGGGCTCATCTCGACGCACAGGACCATCAAATAGAAGGTGACGCACATGCCCACTTCGAACAGGACCGAGTTGCCCTGCCAGTTGAAGATGGGGCGCCAGATGTTCCAGTAGCGCCCGAGGTCGAAGCTCAGGGCGATGGCCACCCAGAGGTAGCCCAGGAATGCGGTCAGAATGGCCGGCCGGAGCAACGGCAGGTATTTCTTCCGGCCGAAGATGTCCACCAGGGCGGCGGTGGTGAAGCCGCCGGCGGCCAGCGCCACGCCGCAGGCGACGTCGAAGGCGATCCAGATGCCCCAGGGATTGTGATTGTCCAGGTTGGTCACGGAGCCGAGCCCCAGGATCAGGCGGGTGATGCCGAAGGCGTAGCCGATGCCCATGATGATCAGCAGGGTGATGGTGCCGAACGTGAAGAACGGCTTGGTGACCCGATGGGGATGGTCATTGAGCGTCATCGCTCACCCCCTTCGGCGCCGGGCGCGGCGCCGTCCGGCGGCGTCTCCTTGCGGTGGTTGAACCACATGATGCCGGAGAGCAGGCCGTAGAACGCGACGGGCAGCAGGCCGAACTTGAAGATGCCGTGCTGGATGGCCTCGGTCCGCTCCGGCGGCGGCTTCTCGGGCAAGTCCAACATCCCGATCTCCGTCACCGGCCGGCCCACCAGATACAGCCAGGCGGTGCCGCCCACCTCGTGTTCGCCGTAGATGTGGTCGATGTAGCGGTCGGGGCGCCGCTTCAGGCGTTCCCGGGCCAGGGCCACCAGCTCCGCCCGGTGGCCGAACACGAGTGCCTCGGTGGGGCAGGCGCTGGCGCAGGCGGGATCGGCCCCGGTGTTCCGGGCGCGGTCGGTGCAGAATTCGCACTTGCGAACCCTCGGCTTGAGCGGCTCGTTGAATTCGAACGCCGGCACCTCGAACGGGCAGGCGACCTGGCAGTAGCGGCAGCCGAGGCAGATGGTGGGATTGTATACCACCGCCCCGTCGTTCGACTTGGTGAGCGCCCCCACGATGCAGGCCGACACGCAGGACGGGTACAGGCAGTGCATGCATTGGGCCTTGACATAGGTCTGGGGCAGTCCCGCCTGGTCCGGTGAGGGGCTGCCGGGAAACTGGTTCACCACGGTGAAGGCGTTTTCCGACGGCCGCCGGAAAGTTCTGAGCACATCACGGTCGGTGAAGTTCAGCGCGGTGCGCGGGAGATGGTTCCGCCGGTTGCAGGCCTCTTCGCACTTGCGGCAGCCGATGCAGAGGGTGGTGTCCACGAGTACGCCGGCATAATCCGGTGCCGCCTTGTCTGCTTTGGCCGACGGTTCGGTGGATTCCGCCGCAACCAGCGGGGTGGCGGCCAGGCCGGCGGCTGCGCCGATACTCCACTTCATCAGAGATCGACGGCTGAACTCCATCAGGACCTCCTTCCGACACAAAATGGAAACTTTATTATATAGATTCCGGATGTGGTTGTCCTTCAATTTTTAATCCGTGGGCCTATGCGGTGATCCGGCATGGCGTTCACGCCCACTCCTCTCGCACGCTGTCGCGCAGAGACGGTTCGCATGTTTGGAAGGGTTGCGGCCGCGTCTTTTCGAGTACAATGGGAAGCGGCGACACACCCGCTCGAGTGGATGGAGGCAGCCATGACCGCATCGCAGAAAACCGCAGCCAAGTGGCGGGCGGAGGCCGAGCGATGGGAACAGGAAGGCGTGAGCGACGCGGCGCAGGCGTGCTGGGAACGGGCACTGGAACTGGAACCGGACGATCTGCCGAGCCTGTTCGGTCTGGGATGGATCTGGCTACGAAAATACCGGCTGCCGAAAGCCCGGCGCTAATTTGAACAGGTCTTGGCCCGGGATCCCCGATGGAGGGGCGGGGAGGCCGCCCGGGTGCTGGAGAAAGTCCGGATCGAAGAGGTCGGGGTGGAACAGGGATTCAACGCCTGCCGGCAGATGCTTCGCGTGGACAATTTTTGCGCCGAGGCCTTCGCCGCCTTGGGCTCGAACTACCTGCGAGCCGGGAAGCTGGAGCTGGCGATCAGCAATTTCGAGGATGCGCTAAACACCGGATGGGAGGATCGGTTTCGCACGTTGATGGACAAGGGCCAGGCCCATGCCGAACTCGGCGACGATGCGGCGGCGGCGGAGTGCTTCGCCCAGGCGGCCGAAGCGGAGGGTGCATACCGGTTCTGGGCCTTGTACGAACATGCCGCCGCGTTGCGGCGCCTGGGCCGGCGCGCCGAAGCGCTGCAGCTTGTCCGTCAGGCTCAGGCGCTGGACCCCGCCGACGCTTCGCTCCGATGGCTGGAGGCGACGCTCCGGACAGAGCTTGCGGAGTCGGCCGGTTCATCGGAATCCCGTTGACGATCCGCCGGCGTTCCCACAAAGGACCGACGCACGATGTGCCGATGCCCCACCCATGACTGTCAGCGGTACGTCGGTCGGGCTTTGCTGGCTGCCTTCATCCTGATTCATCTGGCAGACCGGCCCGCCGAGGCGAGTTCGCCCCGGCTCCCGGGGCCCCAACCCCGGACCATCCACGTCTTCGTAGCCCTGTGCGACAATCGGAACCAGGGCATCGTTCCCGTCCCGGCGGTGCTGGGCGACGGCGACGATCCGGCCCGCAACCTGTACTGGGGCGCCCGCTATGGCGTCCGCACGTACCTCGAGCGGAGCCCGGACTGGCGCCGCGTCGCCGCACCGGCCACGCCCGGCGGGCCGGTACTGGAGCGGCGGGTGTTCCGCCACGCGCTCGAACCTGTCTGGCTGGTGGCCGACGCCTACCGCGGCGCGGCCATTCGGCAGGCGGTGGAGGACTTCCTGGCCGCGGCGGCCGGAGCTCCCGTCGCCCGCGTCACCGTGGCCGACGGCGGGGAACCGGTGGCGCTGCCGCTGGGCGGCGGTGCCGGACTGGTTGTGTACGTTGGACACAACGGACTCATGGATCTCCGCGTTGATCCGCCGCAGCGGCGGGATGCGCGTCGGCGCGAGGCGATGGTGCTGGCCTGCGCCAGCCGCGGATATTTCCGCGAGCCGCTCCGGCGGGCCTGCGCAACGGCGCGCCTCTGGACCACCGGCCTGCTGGCACCCGAAGCGTACGTTCTGGAGGCGGCGGTGGCGGGCTGGATCGCGGGGGAGAGCGCAGCGGCGATCCGCGAACGCGCGGCCCGGGCGTATCACTGCCATCAGCGCTGCGGCCTCGCCGCCGCCCGGCGGCTGTTCGCCGCGGAAGAAGCGGCGAATGGGGAAGGTGAGAATCGGTGATTCGGGGAATGGAGGAATAGGTGAATCGTTACGAGGATCTGGGTTCTGTGATCCAGTGCCCTGAACCTAGGTTTCAGGTCTGAATTTTGATGTCCGATGATCGGAAACAAACCTCGATCACGATTACGATTACAAGCACGAATCCAACTCCATTCACCAATTACTGTTCATTGTTCACTCCTGTCTCCCTCACTCTTGCTCCGAACTTCCAACAGGGAGAATTCTCAACCACCGTGGCCGATATCCTTGACAAGTTCAGGGTGCAGTCCGTAAGATATTTGGGATTCCGTGGAATGGTGGTGGCATGACCGGACCCCGCACACCCCGGCGAATGGCATCCCCGGCGAAAGCCGCGGGTGATTGCGCGCAATTGCTCCGCCGCGGCCGCCTGGCCGATTGCTACGAGCTGCTCCCGCAGCTCGGTGTGACCAAGGATTGCCGGGCGCTGCCCGTGCTCCGCAAACTGCTGACGTGCGGCGAGCGCACCCGCGAGGAGATGGCCGTCTGCGGGCTGGCCGCCTTGGGTGACCCGGCGGCGATTCCGTGGCTCCTGCGCAAGATCAGCCACCCGGCCATTCGGCGGGGCGCCGGTTCCCAGCGCCTTCAGACCGCGGTGCTCGACGCCATCGGTGAGATCGGCGACGACGCCGCCACGCCGGGCTTGATGCGGCTGTTTCAACGCGAGATTCACGGCGACACGTTTCGGCGGAAGCGTCGGTTGATCATCATCGACGTGCTGGGCCTCATCGCCCAGCAGGGCGGGAACCAGGCGCTGAATGAACTGGCAACACTGATGGAGCATCCGGATTTCTGCTTCCGGGCGCAGGCCATCTCCGCAATCGCCGGCGCGTTCTTCAACCGGCCCAATGAAATTCCGGGGGAAATATTCGAAAGGTTGCTGGCCCGTTTCCGGGACAGCAACCTTTATGTTCAGAACGCCCTCATCGGGGCACTGGAAAGTCTGGCCGACGTGGGCTGCCGGCGCGCGGCCGCCCTATTTAACTAGCTTCTTCAACTCCGGGAGCATCTGTTTGGCCATCGCGGCATAGCTGCCGCTGGGGTCCAGCTTCAGGTAGGTCTCCAGCGACTGGATGGCACCCGCGTAATCACCCTTGTTGATGAGGCACATGCCCAGCTGGTAGTGCGCAGCGGCGTAGTTGGCGTTGGCCGCGAGGCATTTACGGAAGGCGTCGATGGCGTCGTCGTTTTTGCCGGCGTTGACCATCACCACGCCCACATTGTAGTAGTTGACGTCGGAGTGGGCCGGATCGGCCTGGATCGCCTTCTCGAACGAGGCCTTGGCTTCGGGGATCATCCCCTTCTTGACATAGGCGTTGCCCAAATTGGTGAGCATGTTGGCGTCGGTGGGATTGAGCGCCAGCGCCTTGGTGTAGGTTTCGATGGCCAGGTCGTGGCTGCCCTTGGCGTAATAGCAGTCGGCCAGATGGCCCAGGATGTTGGGCTGGTTGGGATCCTTGACCAGGGCGTCCTGCAACTTGGCGATGGCCGCGTCGTACTGGCCCGCATCCTTGAGCTGGATGCCCTCGTCGAACAGCTTCTTCACCTCGCCGGTGACCTTCTTGATCTCCTCGATCTTGTCCTTGTTGGCTTCGTATTCCGCCCGCTGCTTTTCGATCTCGATCCGCTGCTCGTCGGTCAATTCGGACGCCAGGATGCCCTCGCCTGGCTGCAGCTCGAAATTTTCCACCCGCTCGTCACCGACGGGGGGATGAGCGATATCGGGAAATTCCTGCGGGATGTACCCCTTCACCTTGACCTTCATGTGATAGTGCCCGAGAGGAAGCCGATACAGGTACTCGCCTTCCTTGTTGGTCTTCATCGAGTACAATCGGTTCATCGCCTTGTCCCGCAAAGAGATTTCGACGCCCTCGATGGGCTGCTTGGTTGTGGCGTCGACGATTTTGCCCTTGATCAGCCAGGTCGGGATGGCCTGGAGGTTGACGCTCCCGACGGCCAGACAGAAGACCGCAACAAGCGCCACGGCCAGCAAGGTTTTCACCGCTTTCATGGAATCCTCCTTATCCTCAGTCCTCAAGTTGGGCATTATACAACCTCTCTATAATCGTACACCATCGTTTTTATACGGGATCGGGTCCGCGGCCCCCGCCTCGCGGAAACCCCGGAGGCGCAGGGCGCAGCTGTCGCAGCGCCCGCAGGCGGCATCGCTGTCGCAGTAACACGACCAGGTGAACTGGAAGGGCGTCCCGAGTTCCAGCCCCCGCCGGACGATCGCCGACTTGCGCAGGTGGAGCACCGGCGTGACCACCTCGATCCGGGTCTCGGGGCGGGTGCCGGTTCGGACCAGTTCCTGAAACGCGCGGTAGAACTCGGGCCGGCAATCGGGGTAACCGGAACCGTCTTCGGCCACGGCGCCGAAGTAGACGGCCTCGGCTCCGAGCGCCTCGGCCCAGCTCACCGCGGCGGAAAGGATCTGGGCGTTACGGAACGGCACGTACGAGGACGGGATGCGCCGGCGGGTCAAGTCGGCGGGTTCCACCGGGATGCGCGTGTCCACGAGCGACGAGCCGCCGATGCGGGCCAGGTGGGGCAGCTCGGCGACGAGTCGCTCCCGGGCGCCGAAGTGGTCGCAGAGGCGCTGGAAACAAGCCAGCTCCTTGGCCTCGGTGCGCTGGCCATAGTTGACGTGAAGAAAATAGAGAGCGTCGGAATCCCGGGCCGCCTCGGCGGCGGTGACGGCACTATCCATCCCACCGCTCACGCAGGTGACAGTGGCGCGGTACTTAGCCATCGCTCGCCTCCAGGTAGGCGGCGGAGCAGCCGCGGCTCTCGAACACGGTCACCCGCCAGACCCGGCAGTGGTCCGTGTTGACGAGACGTCCCAGCTCGCGGTGGATGTAGCGGGCGACGTTTTCGGCCGAGGGGTTGTCTGTGGCGAAGGCAGGCAGCTCGTTGAGCAGGGTGTGGTCCAGTTGCTCCAGCACCCGGTCGGCCGCCGCGCGCAGCTCGGTGAAGTCCATGCCGATCCCGGCCGTGTCCAGTTCCCGGCACCGCACCGTGATCTCCACTTCCCAGTTGTGGCCGTGCAGGCGTTCGCACTTGCCCCGGTACTGGCGCAACTGGTGCGCGGCTGAAAAATCGGTTCGGATTGTCAGTTCCCACAGGGCCATGCCATGCTCCTTTCACACGGATAAGATGGACCGAAGACGCGGAGGTTTCAAGCCACGGTTCCGGAGGCGCCGATTCGCGCCCCGCCATGACGAGTCTAGACGGGCAGAGGCAGGGCGCGGTCGGCGATGAGCTGCGCGGCGGCGGCGATGTCGACGCTCAGGTTGCGGTCGCGGTCCATGAATGAAACCGTCTTGCGCAGCGCGCCCAGAACGGCCTCCAGCGTGTCGGACGACCGCAGCGGGCGGCGAAACTCCAGCGCTTGGGCGGCGGCGAGCAGCTCGATGGCCAGTACGGTGCGCACGTTCTCCGTGACCTGTCGCAGCTTGAGCGCCGCGGTCATGCCCAGCGAGACGTGATCCTCCTTGTTGGCGCTGGTGGGCAGCGAGTCCACCGAGGCGGGGTGGGCGAGGATCTTGTTCTCGGCCACCAGCGACACGGCGGTCAGCTGGGCGATCATGAAGCCGGAGTTCAGGCCCGGCTCGCGGGCGAGGAACGCCGGCAGGCCACTCAGGTCCGGGTTGATCAGCCGCTCGAGGCGGCGCTCGGAGATGCTGGCCAGCTCGGCGGCGGCGATGGCGAGAAAGTCCAGGGCGAAGGCCACCGGCTCGCCGTGGAAATTGCCGCCGGACAGGACCGCGGCGTCGGCGGCGAAGACGAGCGGATTGTCGGTCGCCGCATTGATCTCGCGCGCCAGCACGGCCCGGGCGTGATCGAGGGTGTCCTGCACCGCGCCGTGCACCTGGGGGATGCAGCGCAGCGAATAGGCGTCCTGGACCTTGTCACAGTCCAGATGCGAGAGGCGGATCTCGCTGCCGGCCATGAGGGCGGCGATCTCCGCGGCGGCCCGCACCTGGCCCGGGTGCGGCCGGACGGCCTGGATGCGCGGATCGAATGCCGTGTCGGTGCCGACGAGGGCGTCGGTGGTCATGGCGGCGACCACGGCGGCGCTCCGGAGCAGATAGTCGATCTCATCGGCCAGGAGGCAGCCGATGGCGGACATGAAGTGGGTGCCGTTGAGCACCGCCAGACCCTCCTTGGCCTGGAACGTCACGGGGGCGATACCGGCCTCGCGGAGCGCCTCACCGCCGGGCATCACCCGTCCCTTGTATCGTGCTTCGCCTTCACCCATGAGCACCAGCGCCAGGTGCGCCGACGGGGCCAGATCGCCGCTGGCGCCCACGGACCCTTTCTCCGGGATCACCGGCAGGATGTCGCGAGCCAGCATGCTGAGCAGGGTGTCCACCACCACCGGCCGGACCCCGGAGAATCCCTTGGCCATCACATTGGCGCGGATCAGCAGCGCCGCCCGCGTTTCCTCGGGACTCAACGGCCGGCCGGTGCCGGCAGCGTGGGAGCGGATCAGGTTGGCCTGCAACGCCTCGAGCTGGTCCACGCTGATCCGGACCTGGCTGAGCTTGCCGAAGCCGGTGGTGATGCCGTAGACCACCCGGTCTTCGGCGACGCAGGCGTCTACGACGGCGCGCGCCCGCTCCACTTTGCCGCGGACCGCCGCGGGCCAGCTCACGGAGCGGCGGCGGCGGGCCGCGTCGCACACGTCGGAGAGGGTGAGGTGTTCGCCGTCGATGAGGATGGGCTGAGGGATCACGATTTCTCTCCTTCGGGTTTGGGCGGGGGTTGTTTCTCGCCGTCGGGGTTCGGCGGCGGCGGGGGATCGCCCGCGGGCGGCGGGGGCGGCGGCGCCAGGTACTCGGTGTCCTCGTCGAACTTGACGAGCTTGACGTCGCCCGCATCGGTCTGCACCAGGATGACGGCCCCGCCGTCGCGCAGCCGCTGGTTGATGAAGCCGCCCTCGTCCTTGAGCTGAGGCACTACCTCGACCTCCTTGTCGTCGATGGTGAACGGGGGATAGTCGACGGTAGGTTTGCCCAGCAGGGTGATGAGACTCAGGTCAGCGTGATAGAACGTCGGCAGATAGACGCTCACGTTGCCCTTCTTGGTCTTGGCCTGAAACGAATGGCCTTCGAACCGTTGGCCGACGAACTGGACCATGATGTCGCCGTTGTCCGTCTCGGCCGAGACGTAGCCGCTGAGGTTCACCAGCGCCAGGTAGCCCGTCAGGGTGTCGGCCTCGAGCCAACCGTTCACGCCGCGGACACTGATGAAGCCCCGGTTGGATTTGATCGTGATGTCGGTGCGGTGCTTCGGGACGGTGATCCGATAGTCGATCTTGCCCAGGCGGAACTCCTTCGGGTGGTCGGTCGCGATGACCATTTCGGCCTCGTTGCGCGAGAAGACCGGCTTGATCTTCTCGATGTTTGCCATCATATCGTCGTTGCGGTAGCCCCAGGCGGTGACGACGCCCTCCACCAGGACCTGCGGCTTGTCCCAGCCCTGGATTTCGATGTTGCCCATGAACCCGGTGCTGATGTTCATCCGGCCGCCGGGGTAGAAGCGGAACCCGCGCTGGAACTGCTTCTCCACTCGCATCAAGTGGGCGTAGTCCGGCAGCGGCGGCTCTTTTTTCTTGCCGCCCAGCGCGAGAACGGTGAAACCCGCCAGCAGCACGACGGTCCAGAATGCGAATCGTTTCATGCGATGTGTCCTCCCAGGATGGCCGCGAGGATCTCGCGGCCGCCTTCGTCGAGCAGGTGTCCGGCCACTGCCTGTCCCAGCCGGGCCGCGGCCGCCGGTTCGGCGGGTGCGTCAGCCTCGTGCCGCAGGACGCGGCGGCCGTCCAGCGTCGCGATCAGCCCGGTCAGGCGGAGCCGCCCGCCGTCCAGCGTCGCGTGGGCCGCCATGGGAACCTGGCAGCCGCCTTCCAGCACGGCCAGAAACGCCCGCTCCGCCGTCACCGCCAGGTCGGTAGGCGGGTGGTGGACGGCGGCCAGCAGATCGCGGATGGCCGTGTCATCGGCGCGGCACTCCAACGCCAGCGCGCCCTGGCCCACGGCGGGGACCATCTCCGCCACCGGGATCCGCGCAGTGATCTCGCCGGCCAGCCCCAGCCGGATGAGCCCGGCGGCGGCGAGGATGATCGCGTCGTACCGGCCGTCGCGCAGCTTGCGCAGGCGCGTGTCCACGTTGCCGCGCAGATCCTCCACGGCCAGGTCGGGCCGGCGGTGCAGCAGCTGCGCCCGGCGACGCAGGGAGCTCGTGCCCACGCACGCCCCGGCGGGCAGCGCGGCGATGCTGGCGGCGGCGGGGGAGACCAGGGCGTCGCCGGCCTCCACCCGGGCCGGTACCGCGCCGAGGACCAGGCTGTCCGGGAGCCGGGCCGGCATATCCTTGAGCGAGTGCACCGCCAGATCCGCCTCGCCGCTGAGGAGCGCTTGCTCGATTTCCTTCGTGAACAGCCCCTTGTCGCCGATCTTCGCCAGCGGCGTGTCCAGGATCACATCGCCTTTGGTCTGGATGACCACGATTTCAAACGCCGCCTCCGGATGGCGCTCCGCCAGCGTCCCGACCACGTGCCGGGTCTGAGCCAAGGCCAGCCGGCTTCCGCGGGAGCCCACGCGGATGATGCAACGCGCGTCAGCTTTCATGCGCCTCCGAGTCCGCCGGCGGGTGCTCCAGATCGAACAGCCGGTTGAGCACCTCGCTGCAGCGGAGTTTGTCGGATTCGTCGGGGAGTTCCTTCAGCCGGGTGACGGGCGCGTGCAGCAGCTTGTTCATGAACGCCCGGGTGACGCGCTCGGCCAGCTCGCGCTCCTGGGGCGGAGCATGCCGATAGCCGTCCAGCTCCCGACGGCGGATGCTTTCAAATCTATCGCGCAGGGCGACGATGGTGGGCGTCACGTCCAGTGACCCCAGCCAGCGGGTGAACGCATCCAGCTCTTCCTGGATCAGAAGGCGGACCTTGTCCACCTCGGCTTCCCGCTTGCGCCGGTTGGCATCGACGATCCCCTCGAGGTCGTCGATGTCATAGAGGAACACCCCTGCCAGGTCGCCCACCGCCGGCTCGATGTCGCGGGGAATGGCGATGTCCACGAGCAGGATCTCCCGGCGCCGGGCGGCCACCGTCTCGCGAAAGGGACCGGCTTGGATCACGAAGCCGGGCGCCGCAGTGGCCGAGACCACGATGTCGGACTGGGCCAGGGTGGCGTACAGCTCCTCGATGGGCACCGGGATGCCGGTCAGCTCCCGGGCCAGCTCCACCGACCGTTCGAAGGTTCGGTTCAGCAGGTAGAGCCGATGCACGCCGTGGGCCTGCAGGTGCCGCGCGCAGAGCGCACCCATTTCGCCTACGCCGATGAGGGCGGCCGTCTTGTGCTCGAAGCCGCCGAAGATCTTCCGCGCCAGCTCCACCGCGGCGAAGCTCACTGAAACGGCGCCTTGGCCGATCTCGGTCTCTTCCCGGGCCCGCTTGCCCGCGTGGATCGCGGTCCGAAGCAACCGCTCCGTCACCGTGCCCAGCAGCTGGTGCCGGCGGGCCTTGTCCTGGAATTCCTTGACCTGGCCGAGAATCTGGGGTTCGCCCATGACCATGGAATCGAGGCCGGCGGCCACCTCCAGCAGACGGTGCGCCGCCTCGAGCCCGGTGGCGTGCTCCAGGTAGCGATCGGTGCGGACGTCCGCGCCGGCCAGACCGGCGAAGAGCGCCCGGACGGGGCCGCCGGCGTCACCGTCGCCCAGCTGCACGACATACAGCTCCGTGCGGTTGCAGGTGGACAGCGGGTACACCTCGGTGATGCCGGCCTGGCCGAGGAGCGGTGCCACGCGCCCCGCCAGCACGTCGTCCGTGAGCACCATCCGCTCGCGCAGCTCAACGGGGGTCTGCCGGAAGGTGAAGCCGTAGTAGCTGAGACGGATCATGCCGCTAAACCGTCCTCAGTGCGAGATGCCTTCGAAGGCGAACGCCATGACCACCAGGATGAACCCGGCGATACTCAGCAGGCTCAATGTCCGCCCCGAGGCGCGGGTGATCCGGCGCACCAACAGCCCGGTCAGGAACACCGCCAGGGTGAACCAGGTGGCGATGATGCGCGCATCCAGGCGCAGGTCGGCGGACGCCCGGATCTCGCGCATCCAGTTGAAGCCGGTGACGATCGCCACGGCCAGCAGGATCACGCCCAGCAGGCTGCCGTAGAGGTTCACCCGGTCCAGCTGCTCCAGCGACGTGAGCCGGCTGTAAAAGCGGCCGGGCCGCTTGCGGTGCAGCTCGCGGTAGAGCACGAGGTACAGTATGGCGCCGATGGTGGCGATGGCGAAGGAGGCGAAGGCGAACATGGAGCTGGAAACGTGGATTTCGAACCAGTGGCTGCGGTAGCGCGCCGGCAAATCCCCCGACGGGTGGAACCAGAGGAGGCCGATCACCTGGGCGACGCAAATGATCGGCGCGACGAACGCCCCCATGGACAAGTCGCGGGAGAACTTTTCGATGCAGACGTACGCCAGCGCGATGATGAACCCGGCGAACGACAGGGCGTCGCACAGCGTGGCGATGGGCAGGTAGCCCAGGTGGGCGATCCGCACCGCCAGCGCCGCCAGGTGCACCACCAAACCGGCCACGAGCATGCGCGCGGCCAGCAGCCCGCAGCGCCGCTCCACGGAGAAAAAATACTTGAGATAGAGGTATGCTGCGACGAGATACAGCGCGGTGAAGACGACCTGGGCGGTGAAGGTGAATGTGGTTATCATGGCGCATCCACAGTCCGAGCGCCATAGTCTGCCTCATTTCCGAACGGAGTGCAATCGCTATTGAGGTAGTGGCGCAAATACGAGCCCGTGGCGGAGCGGGGCGCGCCGGCCAGGCCCGCCAGCGGTCCGTCATAGACGACCGCGCCGCCCGCGGCGCCGCCGCCGGGGCCGAGGTCGATGACGTAATCGGCCTGGGCGATGAAGTCCAGGTTGTGCTCGATGGCAATCACCGTGTTGCCCGCATCCACCAAGTGGTGGATCAGGACGCAGAGGGTGTCGATGTCGGCGAAGTGGAGACCGGTGGTGGGCTCGTCCAGCAGGAACACGGCGTGGCGCAGCTGGCGGTCAAGCAGGTGTGCGCCCAGCTTGAGCCGCTGCTGCTCGCCGCCGGAGAGCGTGGGCGTGGGCTGGCCCAGGCGGATGTAGCCCATCCCCGTGTCGGCCAGCACCTGGAGCCGTCGCCGCAGGGCGGGGAAGTTACGGAACAGGTCCAGCGCCTCGGCGATGCTGAGCTCCAGCACGTCCGCGATGGAGAACCCCTGATAGCGGACCCGGAGCACGTCCCATGCGTAGCGCCGGCCCTGACACTGGCCGCAGGGTACGAACGAGTCGGGGAGGAACTTCATCTCCATCCGGACTTGGCCCATGCCGCCGCAGGCGGCACAGCGGCCGTCGCCGGTGTTGTAGCTGAAGTGGCTGGTGGTGAGCCCGCGCGCCTGGGCTTCGGGCAGCCGGGCGAAGAAGCGGCGGATCTCGTCGAACAGGCCGGTGTATGTGGCGGGGGTGGAGCGCGGCGTCCGGCCCACAGGGCTCTGATCCACGAAGTAGACGTGATCCACCGGGCCGCCGCGGAGCCGAAACGTGTCCACGTCGGGGTGCCGCCCCTGACCGCCCTGTGCTTGGGCGCGCAGCAGCGGATAGAGCGTGTCGGCCACGAGGCTGGACTTGCCGGAGCCGGACACCCCCGTTACGACAGTTAGGGCGGCGAACGGGAAAAACGCCCGGATGTTCTTCAGGTTGTGGGTCCGGACTCCCGCGAGCACGATGCCGTTTCGGCCGATCGCCCGGCGCCGAGCCGGCAGGCGCACGTGGATCCGGCCGGCCAGGTAGGCGGCAGTCACCGATTCCGCGCATTCCGCGAGACCGGCCGCCGGACCGTTGTACAGCAACCGGCCGCCGCCGGCGCCGCCGCCGGGGCCCAGATCGATGACGTGATCGGCGCTGCGGATGGTGAAGGCGTCGTGCTCCACGACGATGAGGGTGTTGCCCTGGTCGCGGATTTCGCGCAGCAGATCCATCAATGGTCCGAAATCGGCCGGGTGCAGGCCGATGGACGGCTCGTCCAGCACGTAGAGCACGCCGCCCATGGCATTCTGCAGCCGCGCCGACAGGCGCAGCCGCTGCAGCTCGCCGCCGGAGAGCGAGTCGGTGGATCGGTTCAGGGTGAGGTACCCCAGACCGATCCGCATCATGGTTCGGAGTCGGCGGTCCATCTCTCGCATGAGCACGCCGGCCTGGGGAAACCGGCGGCGAAACCCGGCGGCTTGTCCCTCCAGCCAGGCGGCCAGCCGGTCCAGGGGCAGGTCCACCAGGTCCGCCACGCCGGCGCCCTCCAGCCGGTACGCGCGCCCGGCTGCCGCCAGGCGGCAGCCGCCGCACGCGGGGCACGGTTTGTCCCGCAGGTACTGCAGGGCGAAGTCGCGCTGCTCGGAGGCGGGCAGCCCGCGCCAGTGGGCAAGGAGCAGATTGACCGGATGGTCGTCGTCCGGCATGTCGTGGACCTCGGTGAGCAGGGCGTCCCGGGACCCGGCGGAAAGATCCGCCCAGCGCGCCAGCGGGGACAGGTCCAGCGCCGCCAGGGCGCGGTGCCAGGCCCGGCGGAGACGGCGTTGCAGCGCGGTGTCGTGCAGGATCGGTTCCAGACCACCCAGGGGGCGGCCCGGATCGGGAAAAATCAGCTCGGGCGGGACGTGCGTGACGGCGCCGGTGCCGTCGCATGCGCCGCAGCGATGCTGGGGGGAGAGGAACGAAAACGTGGCCGGTTGCGGATCGGGGTATGCCTGGCCGCACGGATGGCAGAAGTTCCGCATGGAGTAGAAGCGGACGTCGCCCGCCGCCCCTACCACCGTGAACTCGCCCCGGCCCACGCGGAGCGCCTCGGCCAGGACTTCGGCGGGGACGCGACGTCCGCTGCGACCGATCCGGGCCGTTCCGGCCAACGCCTCGATGGTGTGTCGCTGATGCCGCGCCAGCGCGGCGCCGGCCGGCGGGCGGACTTTGCCATCCACCCGGACCCGCTCGACGCCGCGGCGCGCCAGTTCCTCCAGCAGCGTGCGGTAATGTCCCTTCCGGCCGCGGATGACCGGAGCATACACCGCCACCTCCTGTCCGGCGAAATCCCGGCCGACCAAGCCGGCCAGCCCTTCAGGCGGCAGCGACACCAGAGGTTCGGCGCAGACGGGGCAGTGGGGTGTGGCGCAGCTGTAGAAGAGCAGCCGCAGGTAATCATAGACTTCGGACGCGGTGCCCAGAGTGGACAGCACAGCCGGCGCGCCGGCGTTCTGCTGCAGGGACAATGCCGGTGCCAACCCACCGATCCAGTCCACCTGGGGCTTCTGAAACAGGTGCAGGAACTGGCGGGCGTACGGTGCCAGCGACTCCAGGTACCGCCGCTGCCCCTCGGCGTAGACGACGTTGTAGGCGAGGGTGGACTTGCCGGAGCCGCTCACGCCCGTGATGACGGTCAGACGCTGCCGGGGGATCGACACGGAGATCCCCTGCAAATTGTTTTCAGCGGCATTTTCGATTCGGATCGCACCCATGGCCGGCACCCCCGCCGAGCATTATACCAGCCTGGCGGCGGGGCGGGAGAGCGGCGGGCGTGCGGACGTCAGAGCTTCTCCAGATGCATGTCCAGGAGCGGCTTGGTGAACTCCCGGCTGAACCAGACGGCCAGCACGACGTTGATGATCAGGACGATGACCACGGCGACGATGGCCCATCCCTTCAGCCCGGAGATGGGTTGCTGGATTTCCTGCAGATCCTGCTCCACCAGGAGGTACCAGTGGGTGTCGGGGAATGCATCCCGCAGGTTGGTCCGGGCGACCCCGATGAAGCGGGCCTGGGCCATCCGGCGCTCCACCTGGAACGCCCGTTTCTGGCCTTCCTCGAGCAACGGTTTGGCCGGCTCGAAGAAATCATACGTGACCTGGTTGCCGAGGTCCACGTCGCGCGAGGAGATAATGGTCCCGTCGGAGGCGATCAAAAGCGCCTGGCCGGTCTCGCCGAAGCGGAACGGGCGGATGATGGCGTTGATGTAATCCGTTTTCAGGATCCCTCGGATCATGCCCAGCATCGACTGGTTCGAGTCGAAGACGGGCACGATGACCTCCAGGATGTAAGCCTTGTAGAATTCGCTCCGCTTGACGTCGCTGACGTAGGCCCCGCGCTGCAGATAGCTGTTGACGACGAGATCCCGCCACTTGCTGTCCCCGTACAGATAGTGGTCGGGAACGTGGGCCGATGCCACGGCCACGCCCAGGCGGTTTAAGACGGTGACCTCCCGGAAGGTCGGATGGATGGTGATGAACTTGGTGAGATAGGCCGAGAGCGGGGTGCCCACGATCCGGCGGACCAGCGGATCCTCCGGCGTTAGGCCGGCCCAGGATTTCTCCTGCCCGACGCTTTGCGCCAGCGTCGCATCCTCCTTCCCCTGCAGCTCCCGGTTGCTGGCCGCGAGGGCTTCGAAAACGCTGGGGTTGCAGGCCAGGCCGTCCATCTGGCGGCTGGCGGCTTGCAACTGGTTGCGCAGCTGGAGCGTCGCGATCTCGGCCAGGTCAGCCAGTTCCTTGCCTTTCATTTCCATGTACTGCGTCTCGCTGTGCGAGAAGATGATCCAGAAGCAAAGGATCATCGGCACGATGCCGAGGAAGAGCAGCATGATCAATATCCGGGGCTGGATGCCGAAAAGGGTTTTGGTAGCCATAAATGCCTCCTCGCAATCCATTGGCGGACATCTGATTGTTTACTTCAATTGTAGTGAAACCGGATCCGATTATCAATCCGAAATACCCGACCGGCGGCCGGGGTGTGTGGTATAATGCAGCGGATAAAGGATTTAGAGCGATGCGATTGGAAAAGATCGGCAAGTACGATGTGGTCCGCGTGCTGGGCAAGGGATCCACCGGCAAGGTGTACAAGGCGTTCGATCCCATCATCGACCGGTTTGTCGCCCTCAAGGTCATTCCCGGGGAGATCGTCAGCCAGCCGGAACACCTTCAGCGCTTCAAGAAGGAGGTGAAGGCGCAGGGGCGGGTGTTGCACCCCAATGTGGCCACCATCTTTGACGTGGATTTCTACGACGGCAACTACGTGATCGTCATGGAGTATGTGGAAGGCCGCTCCCTGCGCGACCTGATGCAGGCGGAGCGCATCCTTACCCTGAAGCTCTTCTACCGGATCATCTCCCAGGCGTGCGCCGGCCTGCACTGCGCCCACAAGCAGGGAGTGATCCACCGGGACATCAAGCCGGAGAACATCTGCCTAACTTCCGAGGGACGGGTCAAGATTCTCGATTTTTCCATCGCGAAGCTGCAATCCTCGACGACGTCCACCGGTCTCGGCTTCCTGCTGGGCAGCGCCTATTATATGGCGCCGGAGCAGATTCAGGGCCTGCTGATCACGCCGGCGGCGGACCAGTTCGCCCTCGGGGTGATCGCGTACGAAATGCTCGCCGGCAAGCGGCCGTTCCAGGGGCGCAATATGGCGGATACCATCCTGAGCGCCACCCGGCAGGAACCGCCGCTCATCGGCGAGACCAATCCCATGGTAGACGAGGAACTCGAACTCATCATCCGAGTCGCGCTGGCCAAGGAACCGCATCGGCGCTACCCGTCGGTGGCCCGTTTCAGCCGGGCGCTGCGCGACTATTTCGGGAAGGTCAGCCCCGCGGTCCTGCAGGAAGAGAGTCCGGACGATTGATCCGGAGCCCGCGCCCGCGCCACATTTGTGTTGATTTCGTCTGCTTCACCGCTATAATACATCCCAATTTTCGATCGGATGCGGATCCCTGTACGGTCTGAGCTGGCCGGAGCCGAGTTCGATTCTGAAATCACATAAGGAGCAGTCTATGAAGAGACTCGTCATGGCAGTGATCGCAATGGGTTTGCTGGCTGGCGGGAACCTGCTGGCCGCAGGTTTCGCCATCAACGAGCAGGGCGCCCGCTCCATGGCCCAGGCCATGGCGTTCGTTGCCCGGGCCGATGACCCGTCGGCCCTGTTCTACAATCCCGCCGGCATCACTCAACTCGAGGGGACCCAGTTCTACTTCGGCGCCACGGCCATCGCTCAGGGCACGACCTGGAGCAATGACCTCGGCACCTTGTCCATCGAGTCGGACGACCGCTGGGAGATCCCGCCCCACATGTACGTCACCCACCAGCTCAACGAGGACTGGTACTTCGGCTTCGGCTTCTTTGTGCCGTACGGCCTGAGCAAGAAGTGGCCGGCGGAGTTCCCCGGCAAGTACTCGTCGCGGAACGTCCGACTGCAGGCGTTTTACCTCAATCCCAACATCGCATACAAGATCAACGACGTCCTGAGCGTCGCGGTCGGTCTGGACATCGTGTACAGCTCAGCGAAACTGGAACGGGACCTGTACCTGGCCCAGATCATTCCGGGCGTCCCCGACGGCTACTTCAGCGCCGATGTCTCCGGCACCGGGTTCGGCGCCAACGCGGCCCTGCTGGCCAAGATCAACGACAAGCTGTCCTTCGGGGCCAGCTACCGGAGCCAGGTCAAGGTGGATTTCGACGGCGACCTGACCAACACCATCCCCAGCACGGGCAATCCCGTCTACGACGGGATGCTGGCCTCCCTCTTCCCGAACCAGGAGGTGGAGACCGCCATCACCATGCCCGACGTGATCCAGGTGGGCTTCGCCACCACCCCGAAGGAGAACTACACCACCGAGCTCGACTTCCAGTGGACCAACTGGAGCGTCTACAACACGCTGCCGTTCATCTTTTCCCAGCCGACACAGGCGCTGGTATCTCAGGAAATCCCGAAGCTCTGGAAGGACGGCTATACCCTCCGCTGGGGCAACGAGTACAAGTACTCCGAGAGCCTGGATCTCCGCGCCGGCGCCTACTACGACTGGAACCCGGTGCCCAACGCCACCCTCGATCCAATGCTGCCCGATTCCAACCGGGTCAGCTTCCAGGCGGGCTTCGGCTGGCACAACGAGAAGATCACGCTCGACGTCGCCTACATGTACATCTACTTTTTCGAGCGGGACATCAACAACAACGCCGCCTTCAGGATCGTCCCGAACTCCGGGCGCTACGAGAGCAGCGCTCACCTGTTCGGCCTGTCGCTCGGCTACCGCTTCTAACGCCCGAACTCCAGGGCATATATTTCGCATCCGGCCGGCCCCACCCGGGGCCGGCCGTTTTTTCCGGTGGAGAAATCGGACATGCATCTGCGCCGGCATGTGGTATAATCTGACTGCGTCGATGATCTTTGATGGGGGCGAAAAGGGTTCGACGGGAGTGGTTGAGGCTCCGGAGGCATGCCGGGTTTCCTGACCCGTAAAAATCGGGAAGCTAACAATAGCTGCTGAAGCTAACTACGCACTGGCTGCTTAACTAGCAGCCCGGTACCGGTCGCTCCCGCCTGTGGGCGGCCGGCTGCCGTCACACAGCAGGCTGGATCCGCCGTGCGACTCCGAGCGGCGGATCGAGAAACAGGGGTTGGCCGACGGCGAGTTTTTCTGTTTGGATCGCCTGAAGCGAGACACGAAAACAGAATAAGCATGTAGTCTCCGGCTGCTGAAAACTCTCGGACGGGGGTTCAATTCCCCCCGCCTCCACCATTTGAAAAAAGACAACCCGTCTCTCTGGGGTCATTCTCCGGGGTGACGGGTTTTCTTTTTTCCCTTGTTTCTAAAGGGTTTGCGCCCGTTTCACATCTTTCCAAATCACCCCTCCGCACCATCGATTCTCCCCATCTTCCTGCCTTTCTTTCTCTGTTTGGCCCCTGATTCTCTGTTTTCTCCGGACCAAGTCCGAAGCTCGTCCGGAAAGCTACATCCTTGATTGATATGGGTTTGCGGCTGATTGCCATTTTGGGCGGTTGTCTTAGGTCATCGTTCGATGCCGCAACCGGA
>JAAYUB010000079.1 GCA_012517875.1 Acidobacteriota bacterium
CCGCGGCCAGCGCCGCGCCGGCCGCAATCAGCGCCAGCCGCCGCCGGCGGCGGTGCAGCCGCACGGCGGCGCGGCGGATGGTGGTGTCGGCGCGCGTGTCCTCGTCGGCCAGCGCGCGCAGGTCGGCCAGCAGTTCGCTGGCGGAGGGGTAGCGCGCCTCGTGGTCCTTGGCCAGCAGGGATTCGATGACCTGGCGCAGCGGCGCCGGCACGTTCGCCTCACGCGGCAGCTCGCGGGGCGGCTCGTTGGCGATGGCCACGATGGTGGCCAGCGGTGACGGGCCCTCGAACGGCCGGGTGCCGCTCAGCATCTCGTAGAAGATCACGCCCAGTGAGAACAAATCGCTCCGCTCGTCCACCGGCTCGCTGCGGGCCTGCTCCGGCGACAGTTACGACACCGTGCCGACGATATTGCCCGTGGCCGTGAAATCGTCGGCCTGGTCGAGGCGGTCCCGCAGCACGCCGCGGGTCACCTTGGCCAGCCCGAAGTCCACGAGCTTGACGCGGCCGTCGCGATCCGTGAGGATGTTGCCGGGCTTGAGATCGCGGTGGAGGATCCCCTGGCGGTGCGCCTCCTCGACGGCGGCGGTGATCTGGATCATGAGCCGCAGTTTGCCCGACAGGTCGGTCGGCGTGGTGCGGAGGTAAGTGGTCAGGGTGGGCCCCTCGACGTACTCCATGACGATGAACGGCACGTCGCCGTGCTCGCCGATGTGGAACACGGTGGCGATGTTCGGGTGGTTCAGCGCCGAGAGTGCCTGCGCCTCGAGCAGGAACCGCTTGCGGGAGGTGTCGTCGTCGAGGTGGGCGTCGGACAGGAACTTGATGGCCACGGTCCGCTTCAGGCTCAGGTCCCGCGCCCGGTAGACCTGGCTCTGCCCGCCCTGGCCGAGCCGCTCCTCGATCTGGTAGTTGCCGACAACCGCCCCGCGTTCGAAATCCATGGCGACATTTTACAGTAAACGGAGAACAGTGAACAGAGAACGGTGAACAGTGAACAGTGAGGAGATAGGAGATAGGAGAGAAACAGTGGAAGCTTCTGCAAGCGCTCGAAGTTCGTAATTCGTAATCGTCATCGTAATCGTGCTCGTCGTCGAGGCTCAAATTTCACTCTCGCCCCGAACCCAGAGTCTCGAGCCTCGATTACGATCACGATTACGAATTCGGAGGGTGAGCGGGTGGTTCCGCAGCCCCGATGCCGCCCCGCTGGGGCTCGGGGTGGGGACAACAGACGCGCGAGGTGGAGGCGCCTGACCAGGGGCTGCGCCCCTGGCTAATCCGGTCCGGCCCTTTCGGGCCGGGCGCCTGCCGAACGCTCAACGATCAACCATCAACGATCAACCATCAACGATCAACTGTTGAGAACCTGCGAACATTCAAACGCCCGATCAGCGGCACGCATGTCAGATTGGGAACGAGCCCCGAACCCCGAACCCCGAGCCTCGAGCCTCGAGCCTCGAGCCTCGACTCCCCCCTCACGTCTGCCATTCCCAGATCCCGCTCCAGGCCTTGAGGAACAGCTCTTCATACTGCTCGCCGAGGCGCCGGGAGGCGTCGGAGACCGCCGTGCGCTTCAGGCCGCCGGGGCGGATCCCGCTCGTGATCAGCAGGTGGGACAGGATCTCGAGCGACGAGGCGATGCCCCAGCGGTTCAGGATGCGCACGTCGAACCGGCAGCCCACGGCGGTGCCCACGTTGGCGTAGGTCATCAGGGCGGCGCCGACTGGGTCGCCGGGCGGCAGGGCGGTGCAGAGCCGGTCGCCGCTGGTCTTCACGTACCGGACGCCTTTGAAGTAATAGTTCCAGAACGCCAGCTCCGTGAGCAGGCCGGTGATGTAGTGCGACACCGTCCGGTAGGAGGCGGTCCACTGGAAATGACCGATGCCCAGCAGCCCCTCGTGCACCGCCTTGCTCCAGCCCAGGTGGCAGGCGGCGAACAGGACGCCGATCTTCGGTTTGTCCACCCGGTCGAGGAGCTGGCTGAACGGGTCGAAGCGGCCGCCCGGCGCGTCCACCGAGCGGCGGGTGCCGTGGCTGGCCACCACCAGGTACTTGACGTCGCCGCGGTGGTTGAAGCGGTCGAGGTACACCTGGAACCCGTCGGCGCCGGTGAAATAGGCGACATCCACCGAGCAGCCGAACATCTCGGCCGCGGTCCGGAAAATGTCGCGGTAGGTGTGCTGCGGCCCGATGGGCCGGTTCCGGGGAACCTTTCGGCTCGCCCCCCGCACGCCCCAGTCGGATTCCAGCACCAGGATCTTGGGTCCGTTCATGCCGTCCTCCCCCCATGGTTTTGCTGAACGCCCGGCCACCGGCCGGGACGTTTCGTCCTTCACCCTCTTTAACGGACTACGTGAGGGGTGTCAAGGGGAGATCAGGCCGTCGTCAGCGACCGGGGCCTCTATCCTGCAGAGGTCGTGCCTGCATCTCCGGTCTTTTCATACGGATAACCTTCTCCAGGGGCACGCGGTGGTGTTTGATCCAGAGATCGGTCGTAGCGGTGGCGTTTGAAATCATGACGGTGTGGACCTGTCCGCCGACGCTTGGCGCCCGTCGGTCATCGCGGTCGCAAACGGTGATCCCCTCCAGTTCCTGACCCCAACCGCGACGGTAGTCGATCCAGATCCGGCCCACCTGCACTCCCGTGCGGCCGTCGAAGACGAAGATGCCGCCTGAATCGCCCGTGCCCTCGTCGTTGACTAGATAGAACAGGCCGGTGGCGGCGGAGAAAGCGCCCCCCTGCACCCGGTCGAAGCGGACCGGCTCGCCGTAACCGTCCCGGAGCGCCAGCTCGTGGTCGAGCTCCAGGCGCAGTGCCCGGCCGACGATTTCGTGCCGGAAGGTGCGGAGAGCCCAGACGAACGAAAATCCCGATGTATACAGCAGTCCGTCATGTGGGCTGACGGCACACCAGGGCGCATGGCGCTCGCCGGAGAGCTCACCTGAAGCGATGAAGCGCAAGTCGGCCGTGTCGAAGACCAGCAACCGGGCGAAATTCCCTCCGTCTCTGGAGTCCTCGAGGGGAATGTACAGCCGGCCGTCGCGGACGTCGCCGTCGCCGAAATGGTCGTAGTGGCTGTCGCTCAAGGCCCGGGGGATCCGCGTCATCAGGATCCCGGCGGCGGGCTCGGGGCGGGGTCGGTCCGCATTCAGGTCCGACGCCAATGGGAATTTCCAAAGGTAATAGCGCTGTGAAATGAACCAGTTGGCATCGTCGTGGGCGATCCCCTGGCACTCGTCGCCCCAGCCCGGCTCCCGATCGCGGGGGTAATCGCCCAGGAAGTCGTAGTCGAAGGCAAGCACCGGCGCGACAATCACCCGTAGCACACCGTCGGCGGGCCCCCGACGGCTGTGGTTGACGACGCGGGCGATCCAGTTCCGGCCCAGTCGCAGGTCGTCCGCCGTGACCGCATAGTCCAGGGTGAGGCGGCTCGGACCCTCGCGGCGGGCGCACGGTTCGGTTCGCCCGGGACCCGCCAGCTGCAGCGACAGCTCCGACGCCGTGCCGCTCCATTGGGCCACCAGCCGGATCCGACAGGGCCGGGAGGCGGTGAAGGCGAGCTCGGCTCGACTGCCGTCGAGTGCTGGAAGGGTGAAGGCTCGTTCCTGAAATAACCCGGGCGGGGGAGCGAGTTCGCCGCCGACCGGTGAAGCGGCCAGGACCAGCGTCAGCCAGATGGCCGCCGATCCCGTCGCCAGGCGCCCCATCAGCCCTTCGGGTCCCATGTGCCGGCGGTGCTGGTCAGGTGGCCATCCCTCACGTCTGCGCATGATGGACCTCTCGTGATGGAATGAATGTGGAACGGAATATTTCTGTCGCTATTATATCGCAGCGGCCAAAACATTCCGGTTGATATATCGTATGACGATATATCGAGAGCCGCTATAGAGCACCGATCCAGGAGGACGTCCGATGGTCGACCTTGACAGCCAAGCCCGGCGGCACCTGCCCCTGACTGAAGCGACCTTTGCCATCCTGGCGGCGCTGGCGGAACCGCGCCACGGCTATGGGATCATGCAGGCGGTGGCGCGGGAAGACGGGGGCGGGATCCGGCTCGGACCGGGCACCCTGTACGGCGCGCTCACCAAATTGCTGGAGGGGGGACTGATCGCGCGCGCCGGCGATAATCCGGCCGGGGATGAGCGGCGTAAGCTCTACGCGCTCACCCCCCTGGGGCGCCGGGTGGTGCGGCTGGAATCGGAGCGCCTCAGCCGGCTGGCCCGGCTGGGCCATCAGATCATCGACGGCTGGGAGGAGGACCATGAGTGAGATCCGGCGCGTGTTCAAATTGTATTGGGTGTGGCAGGACCAGCCTGAGGAGGCGTGGTTAACGCGAATGGCCGCGGACGGGTGGCACCTGCGGAACCTGACGATCGGTTGCTACACGTTCCAGCGGGGGGAGCCGGCGGCGGTGGCCTACCGCTTGGACTATCGCCGCCTCACCGGCGCGGAGCGAGAAGAGTATTTCGGCCTCTTTCGCGACGCCGGCTGGGAGCGCGTGGCGACGCTGGCCAACTGGCACTACTTCCGGAAACCCGCGCCGGAGGGTCCGCTGCCGGACATCTTCTCCGATGCCGCCTCGCGGATCGACAAGTACCGGCGGGTGCTGGGCATCCTGGTGGTGATCCTGGCGCTGAACGTGGTCATCCTCACCACCCAGCGGATGCCTGAATCCATGACGACGGCACGGGAGATCATCCGGATGCTGCAGGCCGGAGCGGCGATCCTGCTGGGCTACGGTGTCCTGCGGATCATGGCCCTGATCAGCCGGCTGAAGCGGGACGTCCGCCGGGAGTGAACGCTTGACGAAGTGAAAGCCGTTCGTCTGGCGGATCGCGCCGGACCACCGGGCCGCTGTCTTCATGCCGCCGCAGCCGGCCGTTTCTGGGCGGGGCGGCCGGCTGCGGAACACCGCACCTGGGGGCGCTATTTCACCTGTTTGGAAGAGGGTGGCTGCTTGTCCGGAGGCGGCGGATCGGGATCCGGATCCCAACCCTTTTTTGAGAGCGCATCCGGCTCCGGCCCGTTCTTCAAAGCCGCCTTGTCCAGCAAGCGGCCCAGCTCCATCTGCAGGCGCAATCCCCGGTCCGGTTCGGGAATGGGATCCGGATCGGGTTCCGGCTCGGGATTGGGGGGGACATCCTGCTCGGCCCGGAGGCCGGGCCCGAACACCACGCCGCCGCCCGTCAGAGGTCCGGGGCCCGGCCGGGGGCCCGGCATCGGCACGGCGCCGTCCTGGAGCCGCCCCAACTCAACCTGGCGGAGGAAGCCCCGGTCCGGCTCGGGGATGGGGTCCGGATCCGGCTCCGGCTCGGGATTGGGGCTGGGGGGGACGTCCTGCTCGGCGCGGAGTCCCGGCCCGAAGATCAACGGGCCGCCGGGACCGGGATCGGGCCCCGGTTTGGGCCCGGGAATGGGGACGCCTCCCTCGAATATGTTCAGCAACTGCGCCGCGCGCACGAATCCGCCCTCGGGGTTGGGCGGCGTCGGCTCGGGTTCCGGTTCGGGATCGGGGGTGGGGGGGACATCCTGCTCGGCACGCAGTCCCGGCCCGAGCACGATCACCCCGTCGGGGCCGGGACCGGGGAGGGGGATGGGCGTGGCGCTGATGGGGCCGGGTCCGGGGAGGGGGATCGGAGTTGCGCTGATCAGGTCGGGTCCGGGGATCGGGATGGGGGTGACGCCGGCCAAATCAGTGCCGGGAAGGGGCATCGGCGTGGCGTGAATGGTCGCCGGATCTCGGGCCACGGCGGGCTCGGCGGCCGGTTCGGGCAGGTCGGGCTGAATCCCGCCACCCAGGCGTTGAATGTCCATGGGGTGCCTCCAGAGTTGTTTGTCTAATTTTCGGCCAATCGACATGAATTGTTGTGTGCAACGTTGAGATTTTGCACTTGTGCTCGCCGGATGATGGGCCAATCATCGATACGAGTGTGCAAGCGGTTGAGGCGCCGCGTTGACGGTGTGGCATTTTCAGCGACAGCCCGCAACTTGTGCGGGGCATCATGCCGTTGCCCAATCCGTCAATGGATGCGGTGGGGGGCAACCACGGGGTGTTTCCCGGTTGCGCCCGTCCGCTGCAGGCCAACTCGTGCTTTTTCATTGCCCCCGGTCGGAGTAGAATGAGTAATCCGCCGCATCCGGCGGTCCGCGGCCAGGGAGCCCGGCCCGGACGGCGGACTTGAATGCGACAGCCATTCCAAGGAGGCGCGATGAACGGGTCAGGCGGAACAATGCGCGCGAGCGCTCTCGGGATTGTCGTCACGATGGCCATCGGGATGCTGACGGCGGGGTGCGGCTGGGCCGCCGCGGCGCCGCAGCAGGCGGTGAAGCCGAAACCGGCCCCGGTGACGGTGGCCAACCGGATCACCATGGAGCCGCCGCTGCCCGAGGCGTTCTTCACCTTCAAGCCCGGCGCCGACCGGGAGCTGTTCGACTACACGCAGCTCATCGACTACCTCAAGGCGGTGGACGCCACCTCCGAGCGGCTCACGCTCGTGGAGATCGGCCGGTCGCCCATGGGGCGGCCCATGTACCTGGCGGTGGTGTCGGCGGCCGAGAACATCCGCCGCCTGGACGAGCTCAAGGCGATCAACCGCCGGCTGGCGCTGGACCCGGACATCCCGCCCGCCGAGCGGGACGCGCTCGTGGCCCGGGGTCGCGTGTTCGTGCTGGCGACGCTTTCCATGCACTCCTCGGAGGTGGCGCCCTCCCAGATGCTGCCCCTCTACGTGTACGACCTGGTGACGGCGCGCGACGCGGCCACCCTGAAGATCCTGGACGAGACGGTCCAGATGTTCGTCCCCTGCCACAATCCCGACGGCATGCAGATGGTGGTGGAGCACTACCGCAAGCACAAGGGCACCAGGTGGGAGGGGAGCGACCTGCCGGGCGTCTACCACAAGTACGTGGGCCACGACAACAACCGCGACTTCGTCGCCCTGACCCAGTCGGACACGCGGGCCGTCAACCGCATCTTCAGCACCGACTGGTTCCCCCAGGTGATGATCGAGAAGCACCAGATGGGCGAGACCGGACCGCGCTTCTTCGTGCCGCCCAACCACGACCCCATCGCCGAAAACGTGGACCGCGACCTGTGGTACTGGTGCGGCCTGTTCGGCGCCAACATGGCCAAGGACATGGGCGCGGCGGGCCTCCGCGGCGTGGCCCAGCACTGGGGGTTCGACCAGTACTGGCCCGGTTCCACCGAGACGTGCCTGTTCAAGAACGTCATCGCCATGCTCACCGAGAACGCCAGTTGCCGGGTGGCCACGCCGGTCTACGTGGAGCCCACCGAGCTCGGCGTCCGCGGCAAGGGCCTGGCCGAGTACAAGAAGAGCACCAACATGCCCGACCCGTGGCCGGGCGGCTGGTGGCGGCTGGGCGACATGGTCCAGTACGAGCTGGTGAGCATGCGGGCCGTGGCCCGCACCGCCGCCGAGAACCGCGCCGAGATCCTCGCCTTCCGCAACGAGCTGTGCCGCCGCGAGGTGGAGCGGGGCCGCACCCAGGCCCCGTATGCCTACATCCTGCCGCTGGCGCAGAGTGACCGGAGCGAGCTGGCCGGCCTGGCCAACCTGCTGCTGGAACACGGCGTCCGGATCTACCGGCTCACGGCGCCGCTGGCCGTGGACGGTTGCACCTTCGGCGCCGGCGACCTGGTGGTGCCGCTGGCCCAGGCCTACCGCCCCCTCATCAAGGAGCTCATGGAGGACCAGCGCTTCCCGGTGCGGCACTACACGCCGGGCGGCGAGCTGATCCGTCCCTACGACATCACCAGCTGGTCGCTGCCGCGCCACCGCGGCGTGCGCGCCGTGGCGGTGAACGCCGCGGCGCCCGCGCTGGCGGCGTCGCTGGCGGAGGTGACCGGCGCGTTCCGCTGGCCCGGCGCCGGCGAGGTCCCGGCCGACGCCACCGCGCTGGCCTGGGCGGCCGGCGACAACGACGCCTTCCGCGCCGCGTTCCGCGCGCTGGCGGCCGGCCTGCTGGTCCAGCGCCTCACCGCGGACACGACGGTGGGCGACGCGACGCTGCCGGCGGGGAGCTTCGTGATCATGGCCCCGCCGGGCCAGGCCGGCAAGCTCCGCGACGTGGCCGCGGCGGTTGCGGTGCCGCCGGTGCGCCTGGAGGCCGGTACCGCGGCGGCCGGCGCGCCGCCGCTCCTGGGCCGGATGGCTCCGCCGCTGGCGGCCGAGACGGTGACGCCGCGGCGCATCGCCCTGGTGGAGACCTGGTTCCACGACATGGACGCCGGCTGGACGCGCTACGTGCTCGACGACTACCGCGTGCCGTACACCGTGCTGCGGCCCGGCGACTTCGAGACGACCGATCTGGCCCGCGACTTCGACGTGGTGATCTTTCCCGACAGCGACAAGAACATCCTGATGACGGGCCAGCTGAAGGCCGAGGACCGCTATTACATGACCGACATGCCGGCCGAGTTCACGAAAGGGATGGGCCCCAAGGGCATGGAGCGGCTCATGAGCTTCCTGGACAAGGGCGGGGTGATCCTAGCCTGGGGCCGCTCCACTGCGCTCTTCGCCGAGCCGCTGGAGATCAAGCGCGGCGAGGAGACGGAGAAGTTCCAGCTCCCCGTGCGCCTGGTGTCCGACGCGCTGCGCAAGGACGGCCTCTACGTGCCCGGCGCCGGGCTGCGGGTGGCGCTCCGCCCCGACAGCCCCCTCACCGTGGGGATGCCGGCGGAGGTCACCGCGTTCTCGCGCGCGGCGGCGGTGTTCGCCACGTCGGTGCCCGACCAGGACATGGACCGCCGGGTGGCCGCGCTCTACCCGGAGGAGGACATTCTGGTGAGCGGCTACGCCGAGCGCGTCGAGCTCCTGGGCAACCGGCCGGCGGTGGTGTGGCTGCGCAAGGGCAGGGGGCAGCTGGCGCTCTACGGCTTCAACCCCCAGCACCGGGGCTCGACGCCGGCGACCTTCAAGCTCCTCTTCAACGGCATCCTGCTGCCTCCGGTCCCGTGACGGAATCGTGATTCGTAATCGTAATTCGTAATCGTCATCGTAATCGCAATCGTAATCGTCATCGTGATCGAGGCTCGAGACTCGGGGCTCGTGCCCATTCTGACATGCGTGCCGCTGATCGGGCGTTTGAATGTTCGCAGGTTCTCAACAGTTGATCGTTGATGGTTGATTGTTGATGGTTGATCGCTGAGCGTTCGGCACGCACCCGGCCCGCAGGGCCGGACGGCATTAGCCAGGGGCGCAGCCCCTGGTGCGAGGCCCGTCGACGTAGGCGCCTGTTTTCCTCACCCCAAGCCCCACCGGGGCGACATCGGGGCGTTCGGAAAACCCGGCGTTTCAACGATAGCTCGATCGATCGGCGTCCACCATGATTTACGCCACCTGCCTGTCGCCCCGCTGGGGCGACCACGCGACAAACCACCGCCCACCAGGGGCTGCGCCCCTGGCTAATCCGGTCTGGCCCTGGCGGGCCGGGATCGTGGTGCAATGGCTGATTGATCAGAACGCGTCACCGACTTTGGACATCGGACATCGGATTTCGTGCTTGTAATTCGTGCCCGTAATTCGTGATCGTGAGCGTCATCGAGACTCGATGCTCGAGGCTCGTTCCCAATGATCAACGATCAACCATAGACTATCAACACTTTCCGAACTGCGAACCTGGAACCTGCGAACCCGGAACCTGCGAACCCGGAACCTGCGAACCCGGAACCTGCGAACCTGGAACTTGCGAACCTGGAACCTGCGAACCTGGAACTTGCGAACCTGGAACTTGCGAACCAGTTCCAACCATCAACTATCAACCTTCCCTGTGCCCTCTGCGTACTCCGCGGTGAATCGCCCCCGCCGCATCTCTCATGGATTGACAATTCTAAAGTAACAGTTTAGAATTGTCACATGAAATTCGTGCCGCGACTTCTCGCCCAGCCCATCACGGCCGCCGCCGCGCGCTTCCCCGCACTGATCCTGACCGGGCCCCGGCGCTCGGGCAAGACCACCCTGTTCCGGCGCCTGTTCCCGCGGGCGGGCTACCACCTGCTCGAGGATCCCGACGTCGTCGGCCGGGTGCGGAGCGATCCGCGGTCCTTCCTGGAAGCGATCCGGCCGCCGGCCATCCTCGACGAGATCCAGAACGCGCCCGAGCTGCTCGGCTACATCCGCACCCGCATCGACGCGGGCGGGCCGCGCGGCTGGTACCTCACCGGCTCCCAGGAGCCGGCGCTCATGCGGGGCGTGACCGAATCCATGGCCGGCCGCGCCGCGGTGTTCCACCTCCTGCCCCTGTCCACGGCCGAGTCCCCCCGCGTGGACCTGTTGCGGGGCGGCTTCCCCGAGGTCCTGGCCCATCCCCCGACCGCCGAGACCTGGTTCCGGTCCTACATCCAGACCTACCTGGAGCGGGACATCCGGTCCATCAGCTCCATCCGGGACCTGACGACGTTCCGCCGCTTCCTGACCGTCGCCGCCTCCCGGATCGGACAGGTCCTCAACAAGACCGACCTGGCCGCCCCCCTGGGCGTGTCGGTGCCCACCCTGACCGAGTGGCTGAACATCCTGGAGGTCACCCACCAGATCCTGCTGGTACCGCCGTTTTACGAGAATTTCGGCAAGCGCCTCCTCAAGTCGCCCAAGCTCTACTTCGCCGACACGGGGCTCGCCGCCCACCTGCTCGGCATCGAAAACGCCCGGCAGCTCGCCAAGTCCCCGTTCCTCGGCCCGCTGTTCGAGAGCTTCGTCGCCGCGGAGATCGCCAAGGCCCAGCTCAACGCCGGGCGGCGGAAGGAGCTGTACTACTTCCGCGACCGCCAGGGGCTGGAAGTGGACTTCGTCGTCCCCGTCCGGGGCGGCACGCTGCTGCTGGCGGAGGCCAAGGCCACGCGCACCGTGCGCCCCGAGCACGCCGAGCCGCTGCTCCGGCTGCGGCGCGCGGTGCCTCGGAAGGCGGTGGACGCGGTCGTCGTCCACCTGCCGGCGGCGGGCGGGCCGGCATTCACCGCCGTCCGCCCGGGCGTCCGCGCCCTCCCCGTCCAGCAGCTCCCCGAGCTGATTTGACGCCTCGGATCTCGTGCTGGCATTTCGTGCTCGAAATTCGTAATCGTGATCGTAATCGTCATCGAGACTCGAGACTCGAGTCTCGAGGCTCGAGGCTCGTTCTCAACGATCAACAATCAACCATAAACTATCAACAGTTTTCGAACTGCGAACCTGGAACATTCGAACCTGGAACATTCGAACCTGGAACATTCGAACCTGGAACATTCGAACCTGGA
>JAAYUB010000080.1 GCA_012517875.1 Acidobacteriota bacterium
CCCGGCGCCGCCGCCGCCCGGCCAGGCCGTGCCGCGCGTACCCGTCCCCAGCGTGCCCGTCCCCACGGTGCCCGGCACCCGCGCGCCGGCACCGCCGCCTCCCGCGGGCCGCGCCGCCCCGCCGCCCCCGGCGGCGAACGAAGCCCAGCGGGTCACGGACCCGGAACTGGGCCTGTCATTCGTGCCGCCGTCCGGCTGGATGGCCCAGAAACAGGGGGGCGGCTATCTCCTTGGCTCCAACACCCACGCCGGATTCATCGTGATGCTGCCCCATCAGTTCCGCAGCCTGAGCGAGGTCCAGGCCGCCGCCGGCGAAGGGTTCGTGGACGAGCAGCAGGGCATCCAGCTCCTACCCGCCGGCCCGTTCCAGCCCCTGGGCGGCAATGCCGTCGGCGCCGAGTTCAACGGGCTCATTCAGGGCCAGTCGGCCCGCGCCTACGCTGCGGCGGTGCTCTCGCCGCAGGGCGGCGGGGTGACGCTCATCGCCGCCACCACCGCGGCCGCCTACTCGGCCGCCTACGCCGGCTTCGTCCGGGAGCTGGCCGGCAGCGTTCGGTTCGTCCCCCGCGCCGCGGGCGCCGGGGGGGGAGGCAGTGACGCGTCGCTGGCCCAGTGGATCGCCGGCAAGTATTACTCATACAGCGGCGGCTCCACCCTGTCGGGCGGCTCCGGCACCGAGCGGCAGGTGATGTTCTGCCCCGACGGCACCTTCTACAGCGCCACCGAGTCGGGCTCCTACGGCACCGGCTCCTGGGGCGTCGCCGGGCAGTCGAGCAACCGGGCCCGCTTCACCATCCGCGGCGACCGCCAGTCGGGCGTCATCATCCTGCAGTGGCAGGACGGCAGCACCGACGAGTACCGCTACCAGGTCACGGGCGAAAGCGGCGTCATCCTGTTCAACGGCATCAAGTTCGCGTACGCCGGCGCGCCGGAATGCGGATAGTCAGTTGTGAAGAGACGATCGGGTTGAAGTTCTAATGGTTCGCAGGTTCCAGGTTCACAAGTTCCAGGTTGATGGTTGATGGTTGAGGATTGATAGTTGAGGGTTGATAGAATTCGTGCTCGTAATCGTCATAGTCATTCGTAATCGTGATCGTGATTCGTGATCGAGTCTCGAGCCTCGTTCCCGTAATGCTTCACAGTAGACCGCGCCCGCCGGGCGCGGCCCGTCCCCTCGGCACGATCGAGCGTGTCGCCCACGGCTTCGAGTCGCATTAGGCCTCGCTCGCAGAGCGCGGCCCGCTCCCTTGGCACGGTTGAGGGATTCGTCCACGGTCTCCGAGACGCGTCGCGGTGACGACCTATTGAAATCCCGCCACTTCCTGCCGAGTTTCACGGCGCCCGTCCGGCGGACGGGCGCTACTTCGCACCGCACAGTAGGCTGCGCCCGGCGGGCGCGGGGAGAGCACGCCGGGGCTGCGCGTTCCCCGGTTTCGAGGGGCCCGCTCCACGGGAATCCAGAGCGCAGACGTGTCTGCGCACTCCAGACCAACGCCGCATCACCGCCCCATCAGCGCGAACACGCCCCAGCCCATGTATTCACGCGTATGCGCGGCGTAGCGCGCGGGTTCCGCGGTCAGTTGGGCCCGGACCTCGTTCGCCATCTCGTCGCCGGGATTGGCTTCGAGCCATCGGCGCATGGTGAGCCATTTGGCCGCCTCGTACCGGTCCCAGCCGTCCGGGTCCGCCAGCACCATCTCCACGACGTCGTAGCCCAGTTTGCCGAACGACGCGAGGAGTTCCGGCAGCATCAGGAAGTCGGCGATCGAGTGGGCCAGACACCCCGTGGCGACCTCTTCCGTCGGCGGCAACCGCCGCCAGTAGGGCTCGCCGATGAGGATGATCCCGCCGGGGCGCAGACTCCGCGCCAGCAGCTCGATGGTGCCCGCGACTCCCCAGCCGATCCAGCAGGCGCCCACACAGGCGGCCACATCGACCGGCTCGTCCGAGACATAGCCGGCCGCGTCGCCATGGATGAACCGGACCTGATCAGCGACACCGAGTTCTGCAGCACGGCGTTTCGCCTGCTCGGTGAACAACGGGCTCAGGTCGATGCCGGTGCCGACGATGCCGTGATCGCGGGCCCAGGTGCAGAGCATCTCCCCCGAACCGCTGCCGAGGTCCAGCACCCGGGCGCCCGGTTCCAGGCGCAGCGCCGCGCCGAGCGTGGCCAGCTTCTCCGGCGTGATCGGGTTGTGGATCCGGTGCGCGCTCTCGGTGATGGTGAATATCCGCGGGATGTCCATGGTGAAAAATCTCCTGACGGGTGTGTTTCGATTCGGTCAGAGCCGGCCGGCCGGTCGCGCCGGCCCGTGGCTGTTTTCAGTGTCCGCGGGCCCGCCGGGGTCAGACGTGAGCGCCATCTTCCGCGATCTTGATTTCATAGTGCTGGGAACGTTCATCAAAGCGCTTCAAAACCCTCCGGGCGCTCGGCGGGACGACGCACGCCTCATAGTCGTCACCGGCAAACTCTTTTACGGCGTCCAGCGACTCGAATCTTATGATCGTGATGAATTCCACTTCATCGCCCACCCTGCGACGCAGCAGTTGAATGTCCTTGAAACCCTGAATCTCCCGGTTCTTGAAGCCCACGAAGATCTCTTCGTTCAGGAGGGCTTCATAGGCGTCCGTCTTGTCCGGCGTCGTCCCTCCATGCCATATTCGCGCGATCATGCGTCCTCCCTTTCAGTTGTGGGTGCCATTGGTTTCTGACAGATGTCCAACGCTCGGCATCGGCTGCGGCCGCACCCGCCGCCTCGGCGGGCCGGCAGCGGCCGTCAGCTGCAAGTCGTCGTCAGGACACGGTCAAGGGGTTGATCCGCTTGACCTCCCGTCCGATCTCCTGGGCGGCATCCCACAGGTCGACCGCGCGCTGCGCATTCAGCCAGAACTCGGGGGAGTTGCCAAACAAACGCGACAGCCGGAGCGCCATCTCCGGGCTGACCGAGCGGCGCTCACGCAGCAGCTCATTCACGGTCTGTCGCGAAACGCCCAACGCCGCCGCGAGACCGGAGGCCGTCAGGCCATAGTCAGGCAGGAAGTCCTCCCGAAGGATCTCCCCCGGGTGGATGGGGCGAACAACCTTCCGCCTTGTGTTCAGGATGCTCATCCTGCACCTCGCTTCAGTGAGAATCTGTCACTTCAACATCGCAGGCGTCGCCCTCAACGAACCGGAAGCAGATGCGCCACTGGTCGTTGATGGTGATCGCATGCTGTCCTTCCCGGTCTCCGCCGAGTTTGTGGCGCCGATCGCCCGGAGGAACCCGGAGGTCATCCAGGCGCGCGGCCAGATCGATGGACTCGAGCTTTCTTCTCGCCCGCCGCACCAAGTCTGGCGGCAATCGCCTGGACCGGCCGGTTGCAAACAGTTCCGCCGTGTGCTTGTCGACGAAGCTCTTGATCACGGTTCAAGTGTAATGTGTCACGTGACAGTTGTCAAGTCCCCGACCCCGTGGCCTCACAATGGCAGTAGCGCCCGTCCGCCGGACGGGCGCCGAGACACTCAGCGGGAGGTGGCGGAATTTCGATACGTCGTTGCTGCGATTCGGCATGAACTCGTGGGCGAATCGCTCAACCGTGCCGAGGGAGCGGGCCGCGCCCGGCCGTAGCACGGCCTACCGGGTGCGGCCTACGGCGATGCATCACGGGAACGAGGCGCGAGGCTCGAGTCTCGAGCCTCGATTGCTCAGTGACTCCCGATTATTTGCCAATTTTTGGCAGGATTTTCACCGCGCGATCGGCCGGGTCGCCCCTCCCACCATCGACCGGCACCGCCCACACTTTCACGACGAAAATAGCCAGGCGCAGCCCCGCGCACGCGGGGCAGCGCCTGGACAGTCGTTGTATTTGACGTCGCGCGCCCCTGATCAGGGGCGCGGGGAAGATCATCGCAGACATCGTTCGTCGACCGCGATGTGGTGCAGACGGAGCAACCGAACCAACTCCTCTCGCGCCGATACCCGCCGGTGGTGTTCCACCTGGTTCTCAATGTACCGCCGGACGGCTGGGACCTGAGAGGCACTCACCGAGAACGCCGAGTATCCGTCCTGCCAATCGAACCAGGGCGCGTTCTGCACCGTGTGAATCCATTCCGAAGCGCCCCCTTTGATTTCACGAACCAGGTCGCACAATCGATGGGTGGGTTTGAAACCGAGCAGCGTATGGGCATGGTCGGCGATTCCCCCGATCGCCGAGGCAACCGCCCCGTGGTTGCGGCAGATTCCGCCCATGGACGCCCACATGGCCTCGCGCCAATCGTCGGCGATCCACGGCTGCCGGCCGCGGGTGGAAAACACCAGATGAGCCTGGAGACTGAAATAGGTGTTGGGCATGGTTCCCTCCCGAATGATGGATTCATCTATCCAAACGGGCGGGAAGGATTTTTTCCGATGATTCGAGCCGAATTTCTCCGCGCCCCTGCCCCGGGGCGCGCCGTGTTCTAACATTCCGCCGTCCAGGCGCTGCCCCGCATTCGCGGGGCTGCGCCTGGCTATTTTCGTGGCGATCCGAACAGTGTGCCGATCACACCCAAGGGTGCACAGAGTGGAAATTGACAATCATCAGTAATGGGTTCCGGCTCCGCCGGGATGGGATTGCGAGCACGATTACAAGTACGAATACAAATGACGATTGCGATCACGGAACATGCATCCAAGCCCCAGAACCCAGGGCCCAGGTCAGCATTACGGGAACGAGCCTCGAGTCTTGAGCCTCGATTACGATTACGATTACGATTACGATCACGAGCACGAATTACGATGACGAGCACGAACCATCAACCATCAACCATCAACTCTCCCTGTGTCCTCCGTGTCCTCTGCGGTGAATCAGCGGAATTCGGACATCGGACATCGTGGATCGGCCGGCAGGGGACCGCAAAACCTTTCAACTTTCCAACATTCAAACTTTCGAGCATTCGGTCCCCGGCCACCCATCAACCCCAACTTGAACTATACAATAACAGCAGATTCCTGATGCGTCCCGGCCGGGCCCGATGATATAATTCAATCCCTTTCCGGACCGGCTGTACAGGCGGCCCCCCGCCCCCGGATGACCGGTCCGAATAACGGGACCGCCCGAGACGCTGGATTATTCTTTCCCGGAGGATTCCATATGGGAATGACCATGGTGCAGAAGATCCTGGCCAGGGCCACCGGCCAGGCCCGCGTGAACGTCGGCGACGTGGTGGAGCCGGCGGTGCGCACGGCCATGTCCCACGAGAACGGGGCGCTGGTGATCAACCAGTTCCTCGAAGTGTTCAAGGACACCGGCCTGGAGCCGAAGGTGTGGGACCCGTCGAAGATCGTGCTCATCTTCGACCACCGCGTCCCCGCCGAGAGCTCCAAGACGGCCACCAATCATAAGAAGATCCGCGAATTCGCCGCCAGGCAAGGCATCCCCAACCTGCATGACATCCGCGGCGACGAGGGCGGCATCTGCCACCAGATTCTGCCGGAGAACGGCTACGTCCACCCCGGCACGGTGCTCGTGGGGACCGACAGCCACACCACCTCCCACGGCGCGCTGGGCGCCTTCGCCTTCGGCATCGGCGCCACCGAGATGGCCGCCGTCTGGGCGCTGGGCCGCGTGCTCAACGTCGAAGTGCCCGACACCATCAAGGTGAACGTCACCGGCGAATTCCCGCGCCACGTGCTGCCCAAGGACCTGATCCTGCATCTTATCGGCCGGCTCACCGCCGAGGGCGCCAACTTCCGGGTGATCGAGTTCCACGGGCCGACCATCAAGAAGATGTCCACCTCCGGCCGCCTGGTCATCTGCAACATGACCGTGGAGGCCGGCGCCACCTCCGGCATCGTGCCGCCCGACGAGGAGACGGTCCGCTACCTGCGCGAGGAAGCGGGCCTCCCGGGACCCTTTGACATCTTCGGCCCCGACGCCGATGCCGTCTACGACCAGGTGATCGACATCGATGTCGCGAAGCTGACGCCCCAGATCGCCTGTCCCCACACCGTGGACAACGTCAAGCCCATCGCCGCCGTGGCCGGCACCAAGGTGCAGCAGATCGTCATCGGCTCCTGCACCAACGGCCGCCTCGACGACCTGGCCGTGGCCGCCGGCATCCTGCGCGGCCGGAAGGTCGCCCGCGGCACCCGCATGCTGGTCTTCCCCGCCTCGGCCCGCATCTACCAGCAGGCCATGGAGAAGGGCTACCTGCTCGACTTCATGCAGGCCGGCGCCGTGGTGATGAACCCCGGTTGCGGTCCGTGCCTCGGCGTGCATCAGGGGGCGCTCGGAGACGGCGAGGTGGCCCTGGCCACCACCAACCGCAACTTCAAGGGGCGCATGGGCAACCCCACCGCCGAGGTGTATCTCTGCTCCCCGGCGGTGGCCGCCGCCAGCGCCGTCACCGGCGTGATCACCGATCCCACGAAAGGAGAATGAAGCCATGGCCAAGATCGTGCGCAAACTCGGAGACGACATCTCCACCGACATCATCTACCCCGGCCGGTTCATGGCCACGGTGCTCCCCACCGAGACGCCCCAGTTCGCCTTCGCCGACGACGCCGACCTCAACGGCCGGCTGAAGAAGAAGGAGATCGCCCCGGGCAGCGTCCTGCTGGGCGGCAAGAATTTTGGCTGCGGCTCCTCGCGCGAGCAGGCCGCCTCCTGCCTGGTGGGACACGGGCTGATCATCGTCGCCCGCGACTTCGCCCGGATCTTCCTCCAGAACGGGATCAACCTGGGCCTGCAGACCGTCATCTGCCCCGACATCGACGCCAACGAAGGGGACGAGCTGGAGATTACCGAGACGGCCGTCACCAACACCGCCACCGGCAAGACCTTCAAGCGGCTGCCGCTCCCCAAGGCCCGCCAGGCCATCGTGGACGCCGGCGGCCTGATCCCCTACGCCCGTAAGAAGCTGCTGGAAGAAAAAGGCAAGAAGTAAGCCGGACCGGACGGCTGATGGAAATCGAACGGGCGGCCCCCTCGGGCCGCCCGTTCCTCATTAATATTCACCACCAAGGCACGAAGGGCACAAAGAGTGTTGATGGTTGATGGTTCGTGCTCGTAATCGTAATTCGTATTCGTAATCGTGATCGTAATCGAGACTCGAGGCTCGTTCCCGTTCTCGCATGCTCGTAATCGTACTCGTGATCGTGCTTGTAATCGAGCTGTTGGAAGGTCGGAAGGTTTAAACGTTGGAATGTTCACAGGTTCACAGGTTCCAAGTTCGCAGGTCCGCAATCAGTTGATGGTTTTTGGTTGATTGTTCGTTCTGCTCATCTACCCTCCCCCGTCTCCCCTCCCCCGATTCACCCATTCACCGCTCAAATGGCGAATGATCAATGACCGATGACACATGGAACGAGCCCGTGGTGTCCTTCGTGGCTTCGTGGTGAATTTGGCTGGATCGGGGAGCGTGGTTCGATTACGATTACGATTACGATTACGATTACGATTACGATTACGATTACGATTACGAGTACGAGTACGAATTACGAGCACGAACGTGCAAACGCAACGGTCAACTATCAACAATCAACTATTACCCTCGCAGACCGTCAGCGGTTCCGACGCAGCGATCCATGACAGGAGGCAGCCGTGACGCAATGGTTTGAGGACGACGCGTTCTGGTCCGACTACCAGACGTTCATTTTCCAGGGCGGACAGCTCAGCGACCCGGTGCGGGACGTGGACCGGTCGCTGCGGCTCGCCGCGCCGCTGCCCGCCGGAGCCGCTGTGCTGGACCTGTGCTGCGGGCCGGGCCGGCACACCCTGGAGCTGGCCCGCCGCGGCTACCGGGTCACCGGGGTGGACCGCACCGCCGCCTATGTGAACCAGGCCGAACGGGGGGCCGCCGCCGCGGGGCTCGCCGTGGAACTGGTCCGCGAGGACATGCGCACGTTCCGCCGACCCGGGGCGTTCGACGCGGCGTTCAACCTCTATACCTCGTTCGGCTACTTTCCCGATCCCGCCGACGACCGGCGGGTGGCCGAGAACCTGTTCGCCTCGCTCCGCTTCGGCGGCGTCCTGGTGATGGAGCTGATGAGCCGCGAGGTGCTGGCGAGCGGTTTCCGCGCGCGCGACTGGAGTCGCCTGGCCGGCCCGGGCAGCCCCATCGTCCTCGAGGAGCGGCGCCTGAGCCAGGACTGGGCCTGGATCGAATCGGACTGGACCCTCCTCTTTCCCGACGGTCGCACCCAGACCCGCACCGTGAGCCACCGCCTCTACTCCGGCACCGAGCTGGCGGCGTTGCTTCGGGGAGTCGGCTTTGCGCCGGTGACGCTCCATGGCGGGCTGGACGGTCGCCCATACGACCACACCGCCTGGCGGCTGGTGGTTGTGGCGCGGAAAGGCTAGGGCGGTGGGCGGCTACTACGACAAGAATCTTGCGTCGGAGCGGCTCCGGCGCTGTTACGAGCTGGCTCCGCCCCGGGTCCGCCAATACCTGGAGGCGGAAATCCATCATGTCTTGAGTCATCTCTCTCCCGACTGCCACGTGCTGGAACTGGGATGCGGTTACGGCCGCGTGCTGACCGCCCTGGTCCCCGCGGCGACGCTCGCGGTGGGCGTCGACACGTCGCGCGCCAGCCTCGCCGCGGCCCGGCGGGATCTGGCGGCGTATCCCGATCTCCGCCTCCTGGCCATGGATGCCGCGGCGTTGGGCTTCCGCGACGGCACGTTCGACGTGGTGGTCGCCATCCAGAACGGCATCTCGGCATTCCACCGCGATCCGGCTGCGCTCCTCCGGGAGGCCTGCCGGGTGGTCCGCCCCGGCGGCACCGTGCTGTTCTCGAGTTACGCCGACGCCTTCTGGGAGCACCGGCTGGACTGGTTCCGCCGTCAGGCGGCCGCCGGGCTCGTGGGCGCCATTGACGAGGCCCGCACCGGGAACGGTGTCATCGTCTGCACCGACGGCTTCACCGCCACCACATTCAGTCCCGCCGACTTTCTCAAGATGACGGCGGGCCTGCCGGCGACCGTCCGAATCGTAGAGGTTGATGGATCCAGCGTGTTCTGCGAGATCAATCTCAGATGACGAGTTGAGAGTTGAGGGTTGCGGATTCATGCTGTGATCGAAATTTGTATTCGTAATTCGCAACCGAGTACACTCAGTCACTAACCCACCCATTTACTAATTCATTATCAAAGTCGCCCGTCTTCCGCTGAATATATCGTTCATCTTCATCTGTCTGTTTATTGTTTACTGCCAACTCCTATCTTCAAACTCCTCGATGCCGTCACAGCCAGAACAGCAGCGCGGCACCGGAGACGGCCAGCAGCGTCCCGACGATGGCCGACAAACTGGCCCGCTCGCGGAACAGCAGGAAGTTGATGGGGATCATGAGCACGGGTGACATTTGCATGATGGTGGAGGCGATCCCAAGCGGCGCGTGCTGCACTGCCACCAGCGACAGGATCACCCCCACCACGGGGCCGAGCACGGCGCCGCCGGCCAGTTCCAACGCCGCCGTCCGGTCGCGCATGCGCACCACATGCTGGCGGATTTTGCCGCCGGCCAAGGCGATGATGGTGATGCCCACGGTGGCCGCCGTCACCCGGATGACGTTGGCCGAAACCGGAGAGAAATCTCCCTGCAGCCCCAGCTTCGACAGGTACAACCCCACCGCCTGCCCTAGCGCGCCGCCGCCGGCACAGAGGTAGCCCACCATCTCCCAACGGCTCAGTCCGCCGGCGGCGCCGCTTGTGGCGCCGCCTTGCGGCCGGGCATGTCCGCCGATGACGATGGCGATGCCCGCCAGCGTCAGCCCGATGGCGATCATCTGCCCGGCGGTCAGCGCCTCGCCGAGGAACACCCACGCAAGCAGGGCGCCCAGCACCGGGGCCAGTGTCATCACGAGAAGCGCGGGCTGGGGACCGATGCGAATGAATGCCTCAAGAAGCAGTGCGTCGCCGAAGACGAACCCGATGAGCCCCGACAGACCGAGGTACAGCCAGCGCGTGCCGTCAGCTTCCAGCGGCAGCGGCTGGCCGAAGGCGATGGTGTGGATGACGGTGTTGAGCACGAACGCCAGCCAGAGCCGGTTGTGGTTCACCGTCTCGGAGCCCACCCGTGCGCCGGCGCGGGTGAAGCACAGGGCGGTGAACACCCAGCACAGGGCGGTGGCCAAAGCGGCGATTTGTCCGAGATAAGCCACGGGGCGTCCTCGCGCGTCGGAATGAAACCGGCCATGATAGCAAAACCGGGACCCCAGACGAAGCCGATTATACGTACCGTCAACCCGAAAGTTGTGCCGAGACTGAGCCGGCACCCGGCCAAAATAATCCTTGACACCATCCGCCAACTGTACTACTGTAGTAGTACAATGATACAAATTACCATCAACCCTCAATCGCCGATACCCATTTACGAGCAGATCAAGGAGCGCCTGCGCCTGCTGCTGCTGGCGGGCACTCTGGCCGCGGGGGATCAGCTGCCGTCGGTGCGGCAGCTGGCCGTGCAGCTCACGGTTAACCCCAACACCGTGGCCAAGGTGTACCGGGAGCTGGAGCAGGAGGGGCTGCTGACCAACCACCCCGGCAAAGGGTGCTTCGCCGCAGTGCCCCCCGGCGGACGGCGCCGCGACGAGCGCCGCGCCCTCATCCGGAGCGAGGCACGGGCGCTGGCGGAGAAGGCCCGCACCGTGGGCCTGTCCGTCGCCGAGCTGCTCGCCATCATCCAGGAGGAATCCCATGAGTGACCCGGCCATCGCCATCGACCGCTTGCGCTACGCCTACCGCCCGGGGCGCCCTGTGCTCCGCGACCTGTCCCTCGCCGTGCCCGCCGGCGCGGTGATGGGCTTTCTCGGCCCCAACGGCGCCGGCAAGACCACCCTGATGCACCTGCTCAACGGCTTCATGCCGCCCGACGCCGGCGCGGTGCAGGTGCTGGGCCGCGAACCTTGGCGGGAGCGGGTCGCGGTGCAACGGCGCCTGGCGTTTGTGCCGGAGTATCCGCCCGCCTATCCGTGGCTGACCGTGACCGCCTTCCTGGCCTTCTACCGCCGGGTGTGCCCCGGCTGGGACGAGGCGGCGGCGCGGCGGCGCCTCGACGAGGCGGCCATCCCCATGGACCAGCCGTGCGGCGGGTTGTCCCGGGGCCAGCAGGGACTGGTGTCGCTGGGTGTGGCCCTGGGCCGGCGGGCCGACGTATTGCTTCTGGACGATCCCACGCTGGGGCTTGACGTCCTGGCCCGCCGCCGGCTCTACACGGCGGTGGTGGAGGAACTGGCGGCCCGCGCGGTGACGATCCTGTTCGCCACCCACCTCCCCGCCGAGGTGGAGGGCGTGCTCACCCATGCGGCGTTCGTCGCCGGCGGCCGGATCGTCGCCGCCGGCGCACTGGAGGATCTCAAAGCGGAGGCCGCGGCCGCGGGCCGCAGCGCCGCAATCGAGGATATCGCCCTGCATCACTGGGGAGGTGACCATGCTGCTTAAGGACCTGCGCCATCAAGCCTGGAACGTCTCACTCGTGCTCGTGCTGCCGCTGGCCGCCGGCATCATCCGGCTGGCCGGCCTGCGTTGGGGGGATCACCTTCCCGCCGACGTCGCCGAGATCCTGCTCATGCTCAACCTACTAGCCGTCTTCCCCCTGACCGCCGCGCTCACCGGCTTCAACCTCGTGGGGCAAGAGCGGTGGTCCCTGGTGGACACATTGCCCATGAGCCGGGCCCGCGTGCTGGGACTCAAGCTGGGTGCCGCCGGGCTGCTGACCGCGGCGGCGTTGGGCGCCGCCGCCGCGGGCACGGCGCTGGTCCAGCCGCTCCCCGTCAACAGCCTGCAGTGGACGCTGGCGGCCATGGCCGGACTGGCCGCGGCGCTGGTGGGCCTGCTGGCGGGCCTGGCCGCCGGATCGCTCGGAACCGGCGTGATCTGGTTCGCCCTGTCGGCGCTGGCGGCGTTCGGGCTCGCCGCGCTCCTTGGACTCTGGCACACTTTCTTCCACTGCCTGAAGATCTATCCCCTCACGGTTTCGCTTCCCCTGGCGGCGATCGCCATCGTGCTGGCGGCGGGCGCCGTGGCGGCGCAGTACGCGCTGCGGCGGCCGCACCGGCCCCTGCGCAACGCACTCGCGGCGGCGGCGCTCCTGATCGCGCTGGTGCTGGGCACGCTGGGCGCGGCCGCCGGGCTGGTCGCCGGGGCGTTCGCCCCGCCGCTTCGGTCGGAGGCGACATTTTTCATCGGGGTCCAGCCGCTGGCCGGCGGCCGTCTGCTCATTGACGGCTACTGGCGCCGACCGGACTGGCTGTATGGGCTGATGGACCGGCTCGGACTTCAGGATCCATACGGCCTGAAGCGGACGGTGCTGGTGGAGCCGGGCCGCGATGCTCTGATCCCCCTCGGCGGACTGGAACGGTGGGAACACATTACTCCCAGCGACGACGGCCGCTACGTGGCCATGCTGGGTTATCCCGAACCGGCCGCCCGCACGCCCGGGATGCGGTTCGGCGTGTTCGACACCGCCGGCCGGCCGGTGCTCCGCCGCATCCTCCAGTTGAACGAGGTGGGCCGGACAGCCTCCAACCTGCTCTTCTGGCGCCCGGGCGCCACCGATCTTTACCTGGTCCAGGCCGGTTACATCCGCCGCATTGAGCTGCCATCGGGGCGGGAGAGCGTGCTGCCGCTGGCCACCGCCCCGGCCGCATCCGTCGGAGCCCCCGCCATCGACTGGCAGGATTTCGGTTTTCTGGATGCGGACACCCTGTTCTGGGCTCGTCGATTCGACACCGTCGCCCTCGACGGCCTGGTGTGGTCGCCCAGCGCACAGCGCTGGGAATCCGCCTTCCGCCGAAGCGGGACGCCGGCCGAACCGGCGGCACCCTGGGCCAAATCCGTGGACTCCCTCTCGGTGGCCGGCCGCTTTCCCCGCAGCGGCATTCCCTTCGCCGGCACTACGCTCTTCGCGGCTCGGACCGGCGGCGAGATCCGCACGCTGGCGGTGGGCGACCCCGGCGCGGCCGCCCTGTTCACCGACGCCGGCGTCCTGGTCGAAGCCAGCGGCCAGCTCGAGCTGCGCCGCTGGTCCGACGGTCAGGCGGCGTTCCGGATTCCGTTCCCCCACGCCCTGTCGGGCGGCGTCAGCCACGGCGGCCGCGCCCTGCTCGTGGGGCGGCCCCGCGGTGACCGTGCGCCGGAAGACCGCCTGCTTCTCGTAGATCTTGCGGACGGCCGCCTCGTCCCGCTCGGCGACCCGCTGCCGGCGGGCCGGGTGTACTGGCTCCAGGGCCAGCGCGGCGCCGTCGCCGAGGTGAAGCTGTCCGGTGGCGAGTCGCCCGTCCTCCTGCTCGTGGACATCACCGCCGGCCGGTTCGTGGGCTCGTTCGATCCGGAATCCTTGGATAGTAAACAGTGATCGGGGAACAGTGAACAGTGAGGAGATAGGAGATTGGAGATTGGAGATTGGAGATTGGAGATTGGAGATTGGAGATTGGAGATTGGAGATTGGAGATTGGAGATTGGAGATTGGAGATTGGAGATTGTAGATTGGAGATTGGAGATTGGAGA
>JAAYUB010000081.1 GCA_012517875.1 Acidobacteriota bacterium
CAGCGTCAGGTGCCAGTCCAGCCACTTGTTGAGGGTGGTCACCGCCGCGGCGCTGAAGACGAAGCGGTACTCGCCCGTCTCGCTCAGGTTCGGGAAGACGACGAAGCTCTCGGTGAAGCCGAACCGCCCCGCCAGCTTCGTGGCGTAGTTCTGGCCCAGCATCAGCTCGCCCGTCGTTCGGTCGGGGTCCACGAAGAAGTATTCCTTGTTCAGGTTGCCGCCGCCGAACACCTGGAACTGGGTGACGTCGTTTTTGACAAGGTAGTAGCCGGCGCCGCCGCCCAGGACCAGCCGCAGGTCGAGCTGCTGGAACGCGTCGTACTCCAGGTCCGTGATCCCGAACACGCTGAAGCGGTCCGACAGGAAGATGTCGTAGCGGGCACCGCCGCGGATCGCCTTGGCCGTCGTCAGGCTCTCCCCGCCCACCTCCGACCGGCTGTAGAGCGAGCCGACGTACAGGGAGGTCTTGTCCCGCCGGGTCTCGCGGACGGCGTTGGCGCCCAGGGTGAAGGTCAGGGTGTCAGTGTTGCCGGAGGCGACGCTCAGGCCGGCGTCGGCGAACCCGCTCCACAGGTCGAGCAGGCCGGGGTTGCGGTAGCGTTCCGCCTCCGCCAGGTAGAAGGCCTGTTCCGCCTCGTTGCGGATGGTCGCCACCGCGGCGCGGCTCAGGGTGACCGAGCCGGTCTCTTTCGTGGTGACCTGGAGTTTGTCTCCATCCGTCGAAACGGTCCCCGCCACGGTCTGCCCGTCGGACAGCCCCAGGTACAGCGGCTGGTCGGACTGGATTGTGGCGATTTCCGCCATGGCGATGGTAACGTCGCCCATAGCCTTGGTTTTCAGTGTCAGCGCCGTGGCGTCGGCCTTGACAACGGCGCCGGTAATCCGGTCGCCGTTCGCCAGGGTAACGATGTCGGCGGACGCGGCGCCGGCCAGCGCGGCGACAGTAATGAGAATCAGCACGATTTGTTTCATAAGATGCCTCCAATGACTGTTGACACATGAACGGCCTCCGCATCCGAACGGGCGGATGGCGTCCTGCAATCAACTGGATTGTACCAGATCGCGTCCGCAAGCACCGCAGTTTCATGAACGCGCCCGCCGCCGGACCGGCGGTTGGCCTGATGCCTGAGATTGTTGGCCGACAACCTGTTGAAATCGGCTACAATGAAGCCGCCTTCCCCATTGTCTTTCGGGAAGCACAGCAATCAGCGTCGGGTTGGCTCTTCGATCGAGCGGATGTCGCCCGGCTCCGGGCGGGACCGGGCCGAACCCGCTGCGTAACAGGAGGCAGAAGCTCATGCGGACCCGCTGGTTTCGTCGTCGTGAGAAGACAACTGAACCGAAGGAGGGCGGCGGCCATCCGCACGACCCGGTGGTGCGGCACGCCCGCCGGGACTTCGCCACGCTGCGCCGGGGAATGACTGTGGCCCAGGCCATGGACGCCATCCGGTCGCAGGTCCTCGGCGAGCGGATCGTCTACTTCTACATCCTGAACGCGGAGGACCGCCTGACCGGCGTCCTGCCGGTGCGCCGCCTGCTCACCGCACCACTGGACGCTCTCATCGGCGACCTGGCCTTCGACCGGGTGGTGGCGATTCCCGACACTGCCACCGTCATGGATGCATGCGAGTACTTCCACACTCATCGTTATCTGGCTTTGCCGGTGGTGGACGCCGAACAGCGGCTGGTGGGTGTGGTGGATATCGATTTGTTTACCCACGAGATCGAGGACATCGCCGCGCGGGCCCAGGTGGACGAGGCCTTCGAGGCCATCGGTTTCCGCATCAGCCAGTTGCGCCGCGCCGGCGCGCCGGCGGCGTTTGCGATCCGCTTTCCATGGCTGCTGGCCACCATCATAAGCGGCACGCTCTGCGCCTGGCTGGCCAGCGCGTTCGCCGACACCCTGGCCCGGGCGCTGATCCTGGCTTTCTTCCTGACTCTGGTGCTGGCCCTGGCCGAGAGCGTGAGTATCCAGTCCATGACCATCGCCATCCAATCGCTGCGCTTCATCCGTCCCACGTGGCGCTGGTATGTCACCACTGCCAGCCGGGAGCTGGCCACCGCGGTGCTGCTCGGCCTCGGCTGCGGCGGCGCGGTAGCGGGCATAGTCTGGGCCGGCTGGGGCGCATCGGCGCAGGCTCTGGTGATCGGCGCCAGCATCGGCCTGTCGCTGGCGGCGGCCTGCCTGTACGGGCTGAGTGTGCCGTCGCTCCTGCACTCGCTGCGTCTCGATCCGAAGATCGCCGCCGGTCCCCTTACCTTGGCCATGGCCGACATCACCACCATCCTCGTCTACTTCACCCTCGGCACCGCCTTCCTCTAATCGGCGACCATCGGGCGGACGGATGGCTCGACCGCCCGTTCCTGCATCACCCAAGACAGGTCGGGTGTTTTAGAGTACAATGATGGCTGGAGCCTGGTTGGCTGTCAGGAATTTCACGACCGGAGGTGGACGATGCGTTGGAGAGGCGAACGGCGCAGCGACAACGTTGAAGACCGGCGCGGCGTGCGGCCGGCGGGCTTGGCCATCGGCGGCCTGGGCGGCATCGCGCTCATCGTGATCGCCCTGCTCATGGGCGCCGATCCCATGCAGTTGCTGCAGCAGGTGGGCACCACGTCCATGTCGAGCGACCAGGGCGGCCAGGCTGCCACCAATCCGGAAGAAGACAAGTTGGCCGAATTCGTCTCGGTGGTCCTGGCCAGCACCGAGGATGTCTGGGTGGACCAGTTCCAGCGGGAGGGGATGGCCTACCAGGTTCCCAAGCTGGTTCTCTTTACCAGCCAGGTTCAATCGGCTTGCGGCATGGCCGGTTCGGCCACGGGGCCTTTCTACTGCCCCGCCGACCAGAAAGTGTACATCGACTTGCAGTTCTACCAGGACCTGCAGAACCGCTTCGGCGCCCCCGGCGACTTCGCCCAGGCCTACGTGATCGCCCACGAGATCGGCCACCACGTACAGAACCAGCTGGGCATCCTCGAAAAGGTGCACGAGGCCCAGCAGCGCGTCAGCAAGGAGCAGGCCAACCAGCTCTCGGTGCGGCTCGAGCTGCAGGCGGATTTCCTGGCCGGCGTCTGGGCCCACCACACCCAGAAGATGCGGGGTATGCTCGAGTCGGGCGACCTGGAGGAGGCCATCAACGCCGCCGCGGCCATCGGCGACGACCGCCTGCAGCAGGCCGGTCAGGGCTACGTCGTGCCGGATTCCTTCACCCACGGCACGTCCGAACAGCGCGCCCGCTGGTTCCGGCTCGGCTACGAGACCGGCGACATGAACCGGGGCGACACCTTCAACACAAACCGGCTCTGAATCGTAAAATCGCACGCAACTTGCACACGGGTCCCGGCCATCCGAGGCCTGGTTCCGACGCCTTCGGGGCCGACGCCCCCCGCCGGTACGCGCACGTTGCCCGCCAACTGCTCCAACACGCCTCGCACCACCCCTCGGTGTTCCCTGTTCGGCCCTTCCCTGCCTCCCGCCGGTTCCGGAGCATCTGATTTTGTGAATCCGCCGTTATCCGACGGTCCTCTAATTTCGGCAATCGGATGTCCGCTGAGAAAACCACCGATTGGAGCGCCCCATGAAACAAATGGTATGTATTCTGATAAGCGGTGCCCTGGCGATCCTCGTGCCTGCCGCTCTGGCCCGGACCGAGACGTTCGACCTCGTGACGTTCGCCACGCCGGCCGGACAGCGCAGCAGCGGGAACGACCACGTGGGTTTCACCGAAACCGCCGGCAACGCGTTTCTTCAGCTTGCGGTCTACCGCAGCGCGGCTGGCAGCGGCAACGCGGCCCGCGATTTCGCCGCCGAGTGGGACGATCTGGTGTCCCGGCGCTACCGCGTGCTCGGCGATGTCAACAGCGAGACCGCCAACCTCGACGGCGGCTGGGCGCTGACCATGGGCAGCGCCCCCGTCCACGCCGAGGGGACGCAGGGCTTCGTGTCCATGCTGGCCGTGTTCAGCGGCCACGGCGTCAAAGTGTCCGTGCTGATCAATCTTAACGACCAGCGTTTTCAGCCGAAGGTGGACGCGTTCCTTGAGAGCATCCGGCTGCGTGAGCCGCCGCCTCAGGCCGCCCCTGCGGCGACCGTGGCCGCCGCGCCCGCCGACGCCGGCGGCCAGCCGCCCCTGGCCGGCCGGGATTGGTACAAGTCGGTGGCCTCCTATTCCAACTGGGGCTTCAACCCTTCGGCTGCAGAGATCGCCAAGATCGGCAACCAGGGCTACACGCGCTGGTCCTACATGTTCAAACCAGACGGCACCTATGCCTTCACACGCGAATTCTGGTCCATGAACAAGTACCAGGAATACTGGTTCCATGAGGAGACGGGCACCTACCGCATCGCCGGCGACATCCTAACCGTCACGCCCCGTACCGCCCGGCGCATCCTGCGCAACAAGGCCGGCCAGCAGCAGGGCGACACCGTGCCCGCAGAGCTTGAAACGACCACCTACCGCTACGGCTATCACTATTTCGAGGGGTTGGGCGAGTGGAATCTGGTGCTGACCCCGACAACGGGCCAGCCCACCCGGCGCGACGGCTCCTTCTCCAGCAACGAGCTTTTCCCCACGTCGTACTTGTTCGGTCCGCCACCCGGGCGATGACGGCGCCGAGCCTCCCAGGCCCCATAGAACCCGAACACCCGTCGACCCGGACCGGCTGCCCGCCGGGCGGGTCTGCCTCAGCCTGTCCCGCCGCCGGGATGTCATCTTTCTTAATCGGTTCTTAACCGTTTCCTCATCATATCCTGTCCTCAAGTTGATTCAATCCTCATCTGATTCTTACGGTCCGAGGCCAGAATGCGCGCGCCCGAGCAGAGTGTGCCTGAACGCACAAATCCCTTTCAAGGAGTTATCACTATGAGACTGCTGCGTGTCATTCTGGCGGCGGCGCTGCTGGCCCTGACGGCCGCGCCCGCCTGGGCTCGGCCCGACTCCACGGACGAGATGGCCGAGAAGATCAAAAGGATGGAGGAGCAAATCGCCGCCCAGCAGGCCATGCTGGAAGAGATGAAGCAGGCGATGGAGGCGCAGAAGGCGGAGACCACCGCCGAGGTCAAGAAAACCGCGCTGGAAACCGCCCAGAAGGAAGTGGCCAAGGAGACCAAGGCCCACAACCTGACCGGCTGGAAGTTCGGCGGCGACATCCGGCTGCGGTACGAGGGAACGTACTACGACAGCGAGTCCAGCCAGGACCGCAACCGGTTCCGCCTGCGCGGCCGGATGAAGGTCACGAAGAACATCGGCTGGGGCGTCACGGGTTATTTGCAGCTCGCCTCCGGTTCCGAGGCCGGCGCCACGTCCACCAATCAGACGCTGACCGACAGTTTCGACAAGAAGGGCATCTGGCTCGACCAGGCCTACCTCACCTGGACCCCCGACATCGAAGGACACTTCTTCACCTTCGGCGGCGGCAAGTACGCCAACCCGTTCCAGTCCACCCCAATGATGTGGGACACCGACGTGAATCCCGAGGGCTTCTACCAAAACCTGGCCTATGAATTTGGCAACGTGCAGCCGTTCTTCACCTTCGGTCAGCTCATGATCAAGGAAAACGGCTCCGGCAAGGACGCCTACGCACTGGCCTACCAGGGCGGCGTAAACGCCAAGATGGACAAGTTCGGCGCCTCGATCACGCTGGCTTACTATGACTTTGTTCGCTACGACACCAACTACAAGTATGCCAACGGCAACACGACTCAGACGGTCAACAGCGTGACCACCCTGGACGCGGGGGACTTCAACATTTTTGAAGTGCTGGGCAAGGTTACCTACAAGGCCCGCTACCCGCTGGAATTCTTCGTGGACTACGCCGTCAACACCGGCGCCGAGGGCCCGCACGCCGATCAGGACACCGCCTGGAGCGTGGGCGGTCAGATCGGCCAGAACAAGAAGCAGAAAGACTGGTCGGTCGCGTACCGTTACGCCAACATCGAGGCCAATTCCGTGATAGGCGCCTTCAGCGACTCCGACTTCGGCCACAACAACCGGAAGGGGTCCGAACTGAAGTTCAAGTACAACATCTACGACCCGCTGTCTTTCGGCGCAGCGTTTTGGATGACGGACAAGATCGTGGGTTCCGACGAATGGACCCGGCTCCAGATCGACCTCGAGTACAAGTTCTGATGAAATCCGGACGGGCTCGACGGCCCGCCCGGATCTCATGATCAAGAAATCAAACAGGAGGAATCATGAAAATAGTATCGACGATCCTGACCATCCTGGCGGTCCTGTGTCTCGGCGGCGCGGCCCTGGCGGCCGAGGAGCTGCTGGGGGCCGGGGCCACCTTCCCCGAGCCGCTCTACTCTAAGATGTTCGACGTCTACTACAGTCAAACCGGTAACAAGGTCAACTACCAAGGCATCGGCTCTGGCGGCGGCATCCAGCAGATCCTGGGCAAGACCGTCGACTTCGGCGGCACCGACGCCTTCCTGACCCCCGAACAGCTGGCCAAGTCCCCCGACAACCCGCTGCTTCACATCCCCACTGCCATGGGCGCGGTGGTGGTCACCTACAATCTGCCGGGCAAGCCCCAGCTCAAGATGACTCCCGACGTGATCGCCGGCATCTTCCTCGGCCAGATCAAGAGCTGGAACGATTCCCGGATCACCGGGCTGAATCCCGGCGTGCAGCTCCCGGGCGATCCCATCGTGGTGGTGCACCGCTCCGACGGCAGCGGCACCTCTTTCGTGTTCACCGACTACCTGAGCAAGGTCAGCCCCGAGTGGAAGGATAAAGTCGGCGCCGGCACCGCGGTCAAGTGGCCGGTGGGCCTCGGCGGCAAAGGGAATCCCGGCGTGGCCGGCCTGGTGCAGCAGATGAAGGGCGCCGTGGGCTACGTGGAACTCTCCTACGCCAAGAAGAACAACCTGCCGTACGCCGTCGTCAAGAACCGCGCCGGCAACTTCATCGTCCCGTCCATCAAGAGCGTGTCGCTGGCGGCCGGGGCCTCCATGCCCGACGACACCCGCGTCTCCATCACCGACACCGACGCCAAGGACGGCTACCCCATCAGCGCCTTCACCTGGATCCTGGTCTACCGGGAGCAGGCGTACGGCGGCCGCACCGCCGGCAAGGGGAAGGCCATGGCCAAGCTGCTCTGGTGGATGACCCACGAGGGGCAGAAGTACTGCGCCGAGTTGCTGTACTCCCCCCTGTCCAACGAAGTCAAGGCCAAGGCCGAGAAGATCATCAAGTCCATGACCTTCAACGGCCAGCCCATCCTGAAGTAGGCGGCGGAGCGCGCGCATGAGGCGGGAGAGGCTGTTCCGGAACCTGTTGCGGCTGGCGGCCTGGCTGGTCGGGCTGAACGTGCTGGTGATCGCCATCACCCTGTTCTGGGGCGCCTCTCCCACTCTGCGCCAGTTCGGTCCCGGGTTCCTGTGGAGCAGCCACTGGAACCCGGTGACCGACGAGTTCGGCGCCCTGCCGTTTTTGGCCGGCACGCTGGCCACCTCGTTCCTGGCGCTGGCGCTGTCGCTGCCGCTGTCGCTGTCCATGGCCATCCTGCTCGGCGAGTTCCTGCGGGGCGGGTGGCTGTCCAACGTGTTCAAGAGCCTCGTGGACCTCATCGCCGCCGTCCCCTCGGTCATCTTCGGCTACTGGGGGCTGATGGTTCTGGTGCCATGGGTCCGCGAGGCCGAGTTGCAATTGATGCCCCTCGGGCAGCGCCTGGGTATCGAGATCATGCCCTACGGCGTGGGCGTGCTCACCGCCTCGCTGGTGCTGGCGGTGATGATCATCCCCAACACCGCTTCAATCGCTCGGGAGGTCCTCGAACTCGTCCCCCGGGACATCAAGGAGGCGGCCTACTCGTTCGGGGCCACCCGCTACGAGGTGGTCCGCTCCGTCATCGTGCCGTACGCCCGGTCCGGCATCTTCGCCGGCGTGCTGCTCTCGCTGGGCCGGGCCCTCGGCGAGACCATGGCCGTCACCATGGTCATCGGCAACACGAACGAGATGCCCGCCAATCTCTTCGCGCCGGCCAACACCATGGCCAGCCTCATCGCCAACGAGCTGGCCGAGGCCACCACCGCCATTCATTATTCCTCGCTGGTGGCCGTCGGCCTGGTGCTGTTTCTGGTGACCACCGGGATCAATTTCATCGGTACGATTATCATCAGGAAAATGAGCGTGCAGGCCTGACATGCGCGAACCGAAACTGAAACGCCGCCTCTTTGTCAACGGGCTCTTCCGCGCCGGGATCTACGGCCTGGCCTGCGCCGCGCTGCTGCCGCTGTTCCTCATTCTCATCGACGTGTTCCGCCAGGGCCTGCCGGTAGTTGACTGGAACTTCCTGGTTAACATGCCCAAGGCCACCGGGGAATCGGGCGGCGGCATCGCCAACGCCATCGTCGGGTCGCTGATGCTGATCGGGCTGGCGGCGGCGCTGGCGGTGCCTTTGGGAGTAGCTGCCGGGGTGTACCTGTCAGAGGCGCGCCAATCCCGCCTGGCCTACTTCACCCGTCTGGCGGTGGACGTGCTGCAGGGCATGCCCTCGGTGGTCATGGGCATCATCGCCTACCTGTGGCTCGTCCGGGTGATGGGCAAGTTCACCGCCCTGTCGGGCGGCCTGGCGCTGGCGCTCATGATGCTGCCGCTGGTGGTCCGCGGCACCGAGGAAGTGCTCAAGCTGGTCCCGGCGCACATCAAGGAGGCATCGCTGGCGCTCGGCGTCCCCCACTATCGCACCGTGCTGCGCGTCATCATCCCGTGCGGCCTGCCGGGGATCATCTCGGCGGTGCTGCTGGGCGTGTCACGCGTCGCCGGCGAGACGGCGCCGCTGCTGTTCACCGCCTTCGGCAACCGCTTCCTGGAGTTCAGCCCGCTCAAGCCGGTGGGCTCGTTGCCGCTGACCATCTTCACCTACGCCATGAGCCCCTACCAGGACCTCCAGGCCCAGGCCTGGGGCGCCTCGGTGGTGCTGATCGTGCTGGTGCTGGCCACCAACATCATTTCAAGGGTCGTGATCACGCGATGGAAAATCCAATTCTGAGAACGGACAACCTGCACGCCTACTACGGCGGCCAGCTCGCGCTCAAGGGCGTCACCATGGCCGTGCCGGAAAAGCGGCTCACCGCCATCATGGGCCCGTCAGGCTGCGGCAAGAGCACCCTGATCCGGTGCCTGAACCGGATGCACGAGCTGATCCCCGGCGCCTGGGTGGAAAACAAGGTGTTCCTGAAGGACAAGGACCTCTACGCCATGGAGCCCACGGAAGTCCGGCGCCTGATCGGCATGGTCTTCCAGCGCCCCAACCCGTTCCCCACCATGAGCATCTTCGAGAACGTCATCGCCGGCTACACCCTGAACAGCACCCGGCTTAAACGGGGCGAGGCGGACCGGATCGTGGAGGAGTCTCTGCGGAAGGCCGCCCTGTGGGAGGAGGTCAAGGACCACCTGCACAAGAAGGGGACGTTCCTCTCGGGCGGGCAGCAGCAGCGCCTCTGCATCGCCCGGGCGCTGGCCCTGAACCCCGAAATCGTTCTCCTAGACGAACCCACCTCCGCCCTGGACCCCAAGGCGACCGCCTCCATCGAGGAGCTGATGGAGGAACTCAAGAAGGACGTATCCATCTGCCTGGTCACCCACAACATCGCCCAAGCTAGCCGCGTATCCGACTACACGGCGTTCATGTACCTGGGCGAGCTGGTGGAGTACAATACCACCGAGAAAATGTTCACCGTGCCGCAGGACAAACGCACCGAAGAGTACCTCGTGGGAAAATTCGGTTAGGGAGAGATACACGGATGTTGGCTGAGAAAATAATGGAGATGCGCGAGCGGCTCATGGAGCAGGCCAACCTGGCCGAGGAGATGATCGACCAGAGCATCCGGGGCCTGGAAGAGCAGGATGGCCGGCTGCTGCGAGAACTCCTCACGGTGAGCGAAGCCCGCCTCAACGAGCTGGAAATCGAAATCGGCGAGCAGTGCGCCACGATCATCGCCCTGCACGAGCCGCGGGCCAAGGACCTGCGACTGGTTTTGCTGGCCCTGCGCATGGCCACGGACCTGGAGCGGATCGGCGACCATGCCGTGAACATCGCTCAGAGCGCCCTGTTCCTCATCGAGCGCCCGCCGGTCAAGCCGCTGGTGGACATCCCGAACATGGCCGCCGAGACGCGGGCCATGCTCCGGGACAGCATCACCTCGTTCATCCGCGAGGATGCCGCTCTGGCCGAGGGCATCCTGACCCGCGACGACCGGATCGACGAGTACCGCGATCAGATCCACCGGGAGCTCATCACCTACATGGTCTCCGACGCCACCACCATCGAGCGGGCACTGCACCTCATGCGCGTCACCGCCAACCTGGAGCGGGCGGCGGATCTGTCCACCAACATCGCCGAAAACGTCATTTACCTGGTGCAGGGCCGCGTGGTCAAGCATGGTCACCGGGACGAGCCCTGACCGCCGGGAGGAAGGTGTTACCCATGAGTCCGAGGGAGACCGTAGCGATCGTCGAAGACGACCCCGACATCCTCAAGCTGGTCACCGAGACGCTGGACAAAGGCGGGCTTGAGACACTGGGATTCACCCGGGGTGATGACTTCCTGCGCCACACGAAGCGGCGCGCTCCGGACGCCGTGGTGCTGGACCTGATGCTCCCCGACACTGACGGTCTGAGCATCTGCCGACAGCTCCGGGCCGCCCCCGAAACCGCCCAGATGCCCGTGCTGATACTCACCGCCAAAGGCGAGGAAACCGACAAGGTGCTGGGCCTGGAGCTCGGCGCCGACGACTACGTGACCAAGCCGTTCTCGCCGCGCGAGCTGCTGGCGCGGGTGCGCGCCCTGCTGCGGCGGAAGAAGACGCCCGTCACCGCCGGCGCCATTCTGGAGCTGGCCGGCCTCCTGGAGTTGAACCCGGAGGCGTTCACCGTCACCGTCAGCGGCCGCCGGGTGGAGCTGACCTCCACCGAGTTCCGGCTGCTCCGCGTCATGCTGGAGGGCAAGGGGCGGGCCTTTTCCCGAGACCAGCTTCTGGACGCCCTCTGGGGGAACGAGAAGTACGTGGTGGACCGCACCATCGACGTCCACATCAAGAACCTGCGGGATAAGCTGGGCGCAGCCGGCAAATACATCAAGAGCATCCGCAGCGTGGGGTACAAGATCGAGGAATGAAGACGATTCCCTTTTCCGTCAAGCTCTTCCTGAGCTACGTCCTGGTAGTGGCCGTTGTCGCCCTGGGTGGGCTCCACTTCATGAGCCGCCGCATCACGGACTACAACCTGGAGAGCGTGTCGGCCAGACTGCGGTCGCTCTGCCAGACCATCGGCCGGGAGCTGGGTCCGATCGCGGAATCTGGCGACCGCGAGCGGTTGGACCGGGAAGTCAAGATCCTGGGTGGCCGGCTGCTGGTCCGCATCACCTTTGTGGATCCCGACGGCGTCGTGCTGGCCGATTCGTCGGCTGATCCGCCCCGCATGGACAACCATGGCAGTCGCCCCGAGATCGTCGGCGCCATGACGCTGGGCGAGGGGCGCACCGTCCGCCACAGCGACACCTTGAAGGAGGATCTGCTGTATGTCGCCCGGACATTTCCGGATGACGGGCCGGCGCGCGGCGTGATCCGGGTGAGTCAGCCGCTGCACAGTGTCGTCGCTCTCCGCCAGCAGCTCCTGGGCTCCATCCTCCGCATCACCGGCGTCAGCCTGCTGCTGGCGCTCCTGCTGGCGCTGCTGTTCGCCCGGCTGCTGACCCGGCCGGTGCGCAAGCTGGCCTGGGCCGCCGAGCGGGTGGCGCAGGGTGACTTCGACACCCGTGTCTTCCTGAACCGCCGCGACGAGCTGAAAGCCCTGGCCGACGCGTTCAACCGGATGTCCGCCGAGGTCAGCCGGCTGTTCAAGGAGACGGCGCGCCGGAGCGAGGAGTCGCGCGTCATCCTGTCCTCGATCCGCGAGGGTCTGGTGGTGGTGGACGCCGACGCCCGGATCGTTCACGCCAACGACGCGCTCTGGAGGATCCTCGGTTGCGACCCCGCACCGGGCAGACCGTACTGGGAGGTGCTCCGGTCACCGAAGTTCGCCGAGGGCCTGCGTGCCGTCAAGGCCACCGGCGCCGGCGCCGCCGAGGAGATTACCCTGGGGGACCGGACCTTCCTCTGCGGTTTCAATCCTCTGCCTGAAAACGCCGCCACGGTGGCGCTGTTCGTGGACATCACCGAGCGCAAACGCCTCGAGGAGATCAAACGCGAGCTGGCGGTGAACATCTCCCACGAGTTCAAGACACCCCTGACCGCCATCCGCGGATTCGCCGAGGCGCTGGAGGAGGAGCCGGTTCTGAACCGGGAGTACGTCGCGATCATTCGGCGCAACGCCGAACGCCTGGCGCGCATCACCGACGACCTGCTCCTGCTGGCCCGGCTGGAGCAGCCGGCCAAGGCGCTGGATCTGGGCCCGGTGGACCTGCGGGAACTGGCCGAGAGCACGGGTCGGCTGTTCCAGGCCCTGCTGGCCAAGAAGAACCTTGCCTTCACAATCGAGGCGACACCGGACCTGCCCCGAGTTCAAGGCGACCGTTTCATGCTGGAGCAGGTCTTCGTCAACCTGCTGGAGAACGCCGCCCGCTACACCGAGCGGGGCGGGATCACGGTCCGACTGCGCCGCGACGCGTCGCGCGCCGTCGTCGAGGTGGCCGACACCGGCATCGGCATCGCCGCCGAGCACCTGCCCCGGATCTTCGAGCGTTTTTACGTGGTGGACAAGTCCCGCTCCCGGGCGACGGGCGGCACCGGCCTGGGCCTGTCCATCGTCAAAAACATCGTCCTGCAGCACGGCGGCGCCATCGACATCCGCAGCGCACCCGGCGCCGGCACCACCGTCACCGTTGCGCTCCCGACCCTGCCGTAGCCTTTCCGATACACGATTGTCGTTGGAATGATCGGGATTCGATCAGGGCAGGTTTTCCAGGTCGTTCAGATCTTTGAGACGGCCGGCGGCCTGCTTGTTGACTTTCAGGTCGTTTAGATGGATGACCGGACCCGGCACACCGTCGATGACGGCCCGGACGGCCAGCCCAAGGCAGTCTTCAAAACGGCAACCCGAAGCGGATGTGATGATCTGAATCCGAAAAGGCGGGTGCCCCATTCGAATCACTTTATTCGGGTCGAGGAAAATGTCCGGGCAGAGTTGGGGTGTGTTGAATCCAAATTATTTCAACGCCATAACGAAGCGTTGGGCGTTGTCCGCCGAAACCGCCTCCCAGACATCGAGATCGCCCGTCGCCCGCGGATATCCGTGCCAAGCCACCGCATACCCGCCCACCAACAGGTAGTCAACCCCCGTCGCGTTCAGCGATGACAAGAACTCTTTGAAGTCCTTCGGCAGTCTCATCATAGCCGTAACAGACCCTGCGCAATAGTTCCAGAGCGAGGAGCCGCTCGGCCCCAGTTCGGGTGAGCCAGAACGGAACGTCATGACCGGACCGGTTCAGATCGACCACGTCAAATATCCGCCGGTCGAGGCAAGCTGAATCCAACACGGCTTCCACCGATCCGCACGTCTCACCATCAGGTACGATATCGTTGCTCATGGCTGGAATCCCACGCGTCGAATCGGCTTGGTTATAGCACGAGTTGCCCGGTCTCGCCCGTGTTGATCGAACCGCACGGACGGCCCGGCTGCGGTGCTTATCCAAAACAGATCGGCAGCTGCTGACGTCACCCGTCGTATCGCGACGTGACTCTGGCGGCGGGCCCCATCGAGGACACGGTTATGGGCAGAGGATGACACCCCGCGCCCACGGACACCCGGCGCAGGTCGGGAATCCGCTGCCGAAGCAGTCGGTCTCGTTGGACGCCGACAGATCGCATTCGGAGCAAACGTGGCAGGGGGCGAAGTCAAACGACCGCACCTTCTGGCGGAACGCCAGGTACTCCGGGTCGAGCCACAAGTTGTTCAAGGTCGCCTGTCCGATATGCCCCGCCGTGTACGGGTGAGACATTCGCGTATGGCCATGCTCATGTCGGACATGCGGGTAGAGCAGGGGCAGGCACGGGCTGACGCGGCCGTCCCAGCCGATGACGATGGCGCCGGACTCGATGAACGGGCAGCTGCCGCGGCTGGACGCACCCGCTTCATTCGTAAGGTTCCAACCGGAGTGGCTGATGGCGTTGAGTACCGGGGAACTCAGCCGGTCCCAATCCAATCGGGGCAGCGTGAGCGTCCGCGCTGCGGCTTCGCCCGGAGCGGAACCGCGAGACAAACCGTGTCCGCAAAGGACTTCGGATTGCATTTCGGCCGTGTGCGGCAGCACGTTGCTCACCAGGATGTGCCGGGCACCCAGCCGGTCGCCCAGCCGGAGCAGCGCCGGCAGCTCGGCCTGGTTGCACCGCATGATGACGAACACGAGGCCCAGGGCCGCACCATGTCGGGCGTGGGATCGTCGGGCGGCCTGGAACGCCTCAACATTCGCGATCACCTGCTCCAGGGTTGCCCCTGGGCGGATCGCCGAAAACGTCTCCTCCGAGACTCCGTCCAGCGACACCCACAGCATGTCCAGCCCCGCGTCCAGCAGCCCATGGGCGATGGATTCGGTGAGCAGGGTGCCGTTGGTGATGAGCGAAACGCGGCTGCCTAGTTGTTTGCTCCGGCTGACCCACTCGACGACGCCCGGATGGAGAAGCGGTTCCCCCAGCCCGCCCCAGATGATTTCAGGCGGTGGCGAAATCTCAGCCAGACTCGCGAACAGGCGCTCCGCCGTCTCCGACAGCATGGATCCCGGTGGCGCTTCCCACGCCAACCGCACGCAAGTCCGGCATTCCAGGTTGCACCGGTTGGTCGCCTCGACATAGACCTTGGCCAGCCGGGTCAGCGGCCGGCGCAGGAGCAGACCGCCGGCCTGCTCCTCGATTTGGATCTCACTTCCGGCCAGAAAGCCGGATCGTTTGGCGGCCTCGACCGGCAGGGCGAGCGTGCCCTGTTCAGTGAACCGCGCGGTCCATTGACCGGCCGCTTCCCCTCCGGAACGCGGATCCGGCACCGGTTCGCCGTCTCCGCAACAAGAGGCGTGGCGAGGGGGCGGGTCTTTGAGGTGACGGTCGTTCAACGCGCTGCTTTCCTTTTTCAGCCGATGAAAAAAAATTGTAGCATGAATTGCTTTGACATGATGCTGACATTTTGTTATTTAGCCAATTTGACAAATGATAATGTCGATTTTCGACTGGAGCAAGACTGAATGAAGTGGAAAGACGAGTGGAAGAAGCTGGCGATTCTGGCGGCGGCGTTCCTGGCCTGTTTCTACCTGCCGGTGGAATATCTGCAGGGTTGGACCCGGCTCAAGGCCGCGATCTGGGAATCGCTGTACCTGGTCCGCTGGTACGCCCAGGAGCACGTGCTCCTTTGCCTGGTGCCGGCGTTTTTCATCGCCGGAGCCATCAGCGTGTTCATCAGCCAGGCGTCCGTCATGAAGTACCTGGGCGCCAAGGCCAACAAAGTGGTGGCGTACGGAGTCGCGTCCGTTTCGGGGACAATTCTGGCGGTCTGCTCCTGTACCGTGCTGCCGCTCTTTGCCGGCATCTACCGGATGGGCGCGGGGCTGGGGCCGGCGGCCGCCTTCCTCTACTCGGGACCGGCCATCAACGTGCTGGCCATTATCCTGACGGCGCGGATCCTGGGCCTGGAGCTCGGCGTGGCCCGGGCGGTGGGCGCGGTAGTCTTTTCGGTCATCGTGGGTCTGGCCATGCATTTCATCTTCCGCAAGGAGGAGTTGGAAAAGGCGAACAATCAGGCGGACCTGCCCGCACCGGAAGTCAGCCGGCCGCTCTGGCAGAACGCCCTCTTCTTCGCCGCCATGGTGGGCGTGCTGGTGTTTGCCAACTGGGGCAAACCGGCGGAGGCATCCGGCTTCTGGGTCGCCGTCCACTCGGTCAAGTGGATTCTGACAGGACTTTGCGCGGTGGGGCTTGGCCTCAGCCTGGTGTTCTGGATCCGGGTGGCCTGGTTCAAGGTGGTCCTGACCGGAGCGGCCACGGCGACGCTGGCGGCCGTTTTCCCGCACGAGCCCATGATCGCGTTCGCCGCCGGGGTGATCGGCCTGTCCTGGGCCACCAGTACCGACACGGCCGAGGGCGGCGAGTGGTTCAGCCAGAGCTGGAGCTTCGCCAAGCAGATCATGCCGCTGCTGCTGGGCGGAGTCCTGGTGGCCGGCTTTCTGCTCGGCCGGCCCGGCCACGAGGGCTTGATCCCGTCGGAGTGGGTGGCGGCGGCCGTGGGCGGCAATTCGCTGGCCGCCAATTGTTTCGCCTCAATCGCCGGGGCGTTCATGTATTTCGCCACGCTGACCGAGGTGCCCATCCTGCAGGGCTTGATCGGGAGCGGCATGGGCAAGGGACCGGCTCTGGCGCTGCTCTTGGCGGGGCCGGCCCTGTCGCTGCCCAGTATGCTGGTGCTGCGCAGCATCATGGGCACTAAGAAGACGGTGGTTTTTGTCTCCCTGGTGGTGGTGATGGCTACCATTACCGGGATGATCTATGGAGCACTGTTCGCATAAGGAGACGATGATGAAGAAAATCCAGATCCTGGGCACCGGCTGCCCGAAGTGCAAGCAACTGGCCGAAAACGCCGAGGCGGCCGCGAAGGCGCTCGGCCTCGAGTACGAACTGGTCAAAGTCACCGAGATCAACGAGATTATGAAATTCGGCGTGATGATGACTCCGGGCCTGGCGGTGGACGGCGTGGTCAAGTCAGCCGGCAAGCTGCTCTCGGCTGACGATATTAAAAAGATCCTGGTTTGAGCCACTGAGCCCGACGGAGGAGACCATGAAGACCAACGGGTGGAAGATCCTGATCGTCGCGGCGCTGGTCGCCGTGGTGGGAGTCATCCTGGCCACGAAGCACCGGCCGGTGGCACCCACTGTGCCGGCGGACGCATCGACGCAACCCCAGGCCGCGGCGCCACCGCAGACGGCGTTGGAACAACCGGCGTCCCCGGCTGAGCCCGCGGTCCCCGCATTGGAAACGGCGGTCCGGACAGCGGCGCAGACCAAACCCGTCACGGCGCCGCCGGCTGCGCGTTCGAACACCTCCGGCCAGAACGCCGCCCAGTCGGCGCAGCCGGATCCGCCGGCTCCAGCCGCGGCCCCGCCCGCGCCGGAGAAGAAGTTGCCGAAACTGTTGGACCTGGGGGCGAAGAAGTGCATTCCCTGTAAAATGATGGCGCCGCTGCTGGAGGAACTGGCCAGGGACTACAAGGGCCGGATGGACGTGGAGTTCATCGACGTCTGGGAAAATCCTGGGGCTGCCGAGAAGTACAAGGTCCAGAGCATCCCGACCCAGATCTTCTATGACGCCGAGGGCAATGAATTCTTTCGCCACGTGGGCTTCTACCCCAAGGAAGACATCCTGGCCCGGTTCAAGGAAAAAGGAATCACGTTTTAACAACACTCTCCACTTTTTCTACCAATCACCGGACCACCTCGGTCCGGGCTGAGGATGGAACATGGAATCACTGTTTACGACCCTGACCCACGCCGTGGAAGGCTCGGCCCTGGTGGCCCTGGCGGCATCGTTCCTGTGGGGCGTGCTGAGCATCCTGCTCAGCCCCTGCCATCTGGCCAGCATCCCGCTCATCGTGGGTTTCATCAGCGAACAGGGTCAACTCACACTCCGGCGCGCTTGCGGCCTGTCCGCGCTGTTCAGCCTGGGCATTCTGGTGACCATTGCAATGATCGGGGCCGTCACGGCCGCCTTGGGCCGCATGATGGGCGACGTGGGCGCCTGGGGCAACTACGCCGTGGCGGCGATCTTCTTCCTGGTGGGGCTGCACCTGCTGGACGTGATCCCGCTGCCCTTCTCCGGACCCGGCAACATCGGCCTCAAGCGCCGCGGCCTGCTGGCCGCTTTCATCCTGGGACTCGTGTTCGGCATCGCCCTGGGGCCGTGCACCTTCGCCTACATGGCCCCGGTGCTGGCCGTGACCGTGAAGGTGGCGGCCGCCAACGCCCTCTTTGCCGGGCTGCTGCTCACGTTTTACGGCCTGGGGCACTGCGGGGTGATCGTCACGGCGGGCACTTTTACCGAGGTGGTGCAGGGGTACCTGCGCTGGAATGAGAAGTCGCACGGAGCGATGATCCTGAAGAGGGTGTGCGGCGTGCTGGTCCTGCTGGGCGGCGTATATCTGATCTATACCGCCTGATTCCGAACCGCGGAGGAAAATGTGACAATGGATTGGCCCGGTTTGAAACATGAGGCGCTGGTGTTCAAGGCGCTGGCTCACCCAAGCCGCCTGGCCGTGGTCGAGGCGCTCGCCTGCGGGGAGCGCTGCGTCTGCGAGCTCCAGGAGCTGGTGGGTGGCGACATGTCCACCGTGTCGCGGCACCTCTCGGTGCTGAAAAATGCCGGCGTGATCGTCGACGAGAAGCGCGGCCAGTGGGTGTTCTACCGCCTGACGCTCCCCTGCGTGCGGACATTCCTGAACTGCTTGCGCCACCCCGCCGAGGCGTCCCAATGCACGACGGCGTCGGCAAAGCCGGCCGCGGTGTGTCGGCAGAAGGTGGTGCGGCGATGAGACGGCGACTGGTGGCAACCTTGTGCCTGGGCTTGTGGCTGACGGTCGTTTCAGGCCTCGCTGTCTTGGCGGCGGATGCGCAACCCGCTCAGCCGGCGCCGGCGGCTGCCCGCTACGTGGTGTTCTACTTCCACGGCAAGTTCCGGTGCCCCACCTGCCTGAAGATCGAGCAGCTGGCGGCCGAAGCGGTCCGCGACGCCTACGCCGACTACCTGGAGCAGGGCACGGTCCAGTGGCGGACCGTGGACGTGGACCGGCCGGAACACCGGCATTATTCGGACGAGTTCAAGCTCGAGACCTCCACCCTGGCCGTCGCCCGCCTGAACGGCGACCGGGTGATCAGCTACACGAAGCTGGAGCGAGTCTGGGAATTGGTGGATGGCGACGAAACCGAGTTCGCCCGCTACGTGCAGGACGCGATCGATCGGTTCATGGCGGAATGACTCCGGATAAACCGTCGCGCCCGGACACCGAATTTTCCTGCCAAGGAGCCCCTGATGAAAAAATCCAAGGAAAGCCGGCCGGCTGATTCCCCGACCCCGGTATCTCCAAAGGAAGCCCTGGCGCGCCTCCAAAACGGCGCGACGCTGCTGGACATCCGCGAGGCCTACGAGACCAACTTCCGCGTCATCGACGTCCCCGCGGTGATTCAGGTTCCCCACCGCGGATTTCAAGACCACTGGACGGAAATCCCCCGGGACGTCCCCCTCATCCTGATGGACAACGTGGGCGTGCGCAGTCCGGAGATCGCCCGGTTTCTCATCGAGAAAGGTTATCAACAAGTCGCCTACATCATCGGCGGCGTGGTGGACTGGGTCAAAGGCGGGCTGCCGGTCCTGGTGGACCGCAACTACGAGCTGGTGGGCCAGTGCTCCTGCAAGCTGCGGCCCAAGAATCCCAAGGAAGAGCCCAAATGGAAAAAATAAGGGTTCTGTTCTTGTGCACCGGCAATTCATGCCGCAGCCAGATGGCCGAGGGGTGGGCGCGACACCTCAAGGGCAGCGTCTTGGCGCCCCACTCCGCGGGCACGGTGGCCAAGGGGCTCGATCCGCGCGCGGTGCGGGCCATGGCCGAGGCAGGAGTGGACATCTCCGCCCAGCGGTCCAAGACGGTCGAAGAGATCAAGACGGTTCCCTTCGACTGGGTGGTCACGGTGTGCGGCCACGCGGCGGAGAGCTGCCCGGTCTTCCCCGGCCGCGTCCAGCGGATGCATGCCGGGTTCGACGACCCGCCGGCACTGGCCCGCGACGCCGCCTCTGAAGAGGAGGCCATGGCCCACTACCGGCGGGTCCGCGACGAGATCCGGCGGTTTGTGGAAAGCCTGCCGGAATCTCTCCGCGAGGCGTGAGTCAACGATTGTCAGGAGCCGAATGCTCAAAGGAGTGTGACGTATGACCGAAGGCATTTCCCGCCGCCTGTCGTTTCTGGACCGCTATCTGACGCTCTGGATCTTTCTGGCCATGGGCGTCGGCGTGGCCACCGGCTACCTGTATCCCGGCATCAACGCGTTCTGGAACCGGTTCAACTCCGGCACCACCAATGTCCCCATCGCCATCGGCCTGATCCTGATGATGTACCCGCCGCTGGCCAAGGTGCGCTACGAGGAACTGGGCCGGGTCTTCCGCAATGTCAAGGTACTGGGCCTGTCGCTGGTGCAGAACTGGGTGATCGGCCCGATCCTGATGTTCGGGCTGGCGGTGGCGTTCCTGGCCGACAAGCACGAGTACATGGTGGGGCTGATCCTCATCGGCCTGGCCCGCTGCATCGCCATGGTCATCGTCTGGAACGACCTGGCCGAGGGGGATCGCGAATACGCCGCCGGACTGGTGGCGTTCAACTCCATTTTCCAGGTGCTGTTCTTCTCGGTCTACGCCTGGTTGTTCATCACCGTCGGGCTGCCGCTGGTGGGGCTCAAAGGCTCGGTGGTGGACATCTCCATCGGCCAGATCGCCGAAAGCGTGTTCATTTACCTTGGAATTCCGTTCCTGGCGGGCCTGTTCACCCGGCTGATCCTGGTCAGGCTCAAGGGCAAGGAGTGGTATCACGCCAAGTTTGTCCCGGTGATCAGCCCCATCACCCTGATCGCGCTGCTCTTCACCATCGTGGTCATGTTCAGTCTCAAAGGTGAGTTCATCGTGAAGTTGCCATTGGACGTGGTGCGGATCGCCATCCCGCTGCTGATTTACTTCGTGGTCATGTTTCTCGTGTCGTTCTGGCTGTCCAAGAAGGCCGGGGCCGATTACGGGCAGTCGACGACCCTCTCGTTCACGGCGGCATCGAACAACTTTGAGCTGGCCATCGCCGTGGCTGTGGCGGTGTTCGGGATCAACTCCGGGGAAGCCTTCGCTGCGGTGATCGGCCCGCTGGTGGAAGTACCGGTGATGATCGCCCTGGTCAACGTGGCGTTCAAGATCCGCGGGAAGTATTTTCGCTGCGCCGATGCGGTGTCCGCGCCGGCCGGTCGATAACAGGAGAACAATCATGGACGAAAAAAAAGACATCCGCGAGATGGTGCAGCAGGCCTACGCGTCGGTGGCGCGGCAGCAGTCCGGCTGCTGCTGCGGACCGCAGAGCTGCTGCGGAGCACCCGCGGCGGCCCCGGCGGAGGCGGGCCTGCCCCAGGCGGACCTGGGCCTGTCCTGCGGCGATCCGCTGGCGTATGCCGACGTCCGTCCGGGCGAAGTGGTGCTGGACCTCGGGTCCGGCGCCGGTCGGGACGTGTTCATCGCCGCCCGCCAGGTCGGTCCGGACGGCCGGGTGATCGGCGTGGACATGACCGACGACATGCTGGCGCTGGCCCGGCGCAACGCCGTGCGGTTCACCGGGTCCACCGGTCTGGCCAACGTGAAATTCCGGAAGGGATTCATCGAAGACCTGCCGGTGGGCGACGCCGAGGTGGATGTGGTGATTTCCAACTGCGTCATCAACCTCTCGCCGGATAAGGCGCAGGTTTTTCGCGAAGTCTTCCGGGTGCTCAAGCCCGGCGGGCGGCTCACCGTGAGCGACATCGTCCTGAACCGGGACCTCCCCCCGGCGCTCCGCGCGAACGATGCCCTGTACGCCGGCTGCATCGCCGGGGCGCTGCGGCGCGAGAAGTACATCGGCGCCATCCGGGCAGCGGGTTTCGCGCAGGTGGAGATCTTGAAGGACGCGCCCTACACCGCCGCGGGAAGCATCACCGACCCGGTGACCCGAGAAGTGGGTGACGAATTGGCGGGCGTGGCCTCCAGTCTCACCATCCGGGCTTTCAAGCCATGAGACGGCCGAAGACTCCGGCCAGCACCGCGACGCCACACCATCACGGTGGCGGCAGCGCGGCGCATGCATCACAGCGTGTCGATCAATGGTTGAACGGGTAAATCGGTGAATGGGTCTCGAATATGGGCTCCGTGATCCTGAGCCCAGAACCCAGGTCCGATTTTCGATATCCGGTTGCGAAGTCCGATGTCCGCGTTACGAGAACAAGCCGCGAGCCACGTTGACGATGACGAATCACGATCGGTAAGTACAACGGGCTTGGCAATCCCATTTCCTGTCTCCTGTCTCCTGTCTCCTATCTCCTGACTCCCTCCTTCCCTCCGGCCATCCGCTCGGCTTCGGCCAGCAGCGGCGCCAGGCTGCGGTCCAAAAAGGGACCTTTGGGAAGGGCGGCGTGCAGATCGTCCGCCGCAGCCGATGCGGCCAGGTGCGCCTGCTCCGGATTCCGCTCCACTTGCGCCTGCAGCAGTCGGAGGGCGGCACGCACCGCCAATGCTTCGAACTGTTCCGGGTCGATCTCGAAGGTCCGCGTGGCGTCGGCGATTCCGCCGGTGATCCAGCGGTCCGGCCGGCGGCGGCACACCAGCTCCCACGCCGCACGGTGCCGTCGCACCTGGGCCCGGCACAGCGCGGCGTCGGCGCTGTCGGGGTTGAGGCGCAGCGCCTCGCCGGCGGCGCGTTCCGCCTCGTCGAACACCGCTTCGGGCCGTCCGCCCGGCCGGGCGTTCCACCGGGCCTGGACCAACGCCGCGTCCGCCCACTCGCGATGGAGCGATGGGCTGTTCGGATTGATTGCCCGGCCCCTGGTCAACGCCGCCCGGGCCGCCGCGAGAGGCGCCGTCGGATCACGGCCGCTCTCCAGCACATACCGGGCCAGGATGGTGTGCGCCGCTCCCTCGTTGACAAACGCGGTGAGGCTGCCTGGATTCACCTCTTGGGCGCGGCGGTACCAGGCGACTGCGTCGCTGACAAGGGCGGCGGGATCACCTCCTTCCAAGAGAACCTGATAAGCCAGGCGCTGGTAGATCGTGCCCAGATTGGTGTAGCCGGCGGCGAAACGCGGGTTCAGCCCGATGGCCTTTTGGTACGCCTCGATCGCCTCCCGGAACAGGGGGCGGGGATCCTGATTCAACTGCTGCAGGTAGGACCCTTGTCGGAGCTGGATGTTGGCCAGGTTGATCCACGCATGGGGTAGCACCGGATTGATGGCCATGGCTTGGCGGCAGGCGGCGGCGCCCCGTTCGTGCGTGACAGTGGGATCCAGGCCGTGACTGATCTCCCAGGTGCCGATGGAGCTGTACACGCCTCCGATATTGCTGTGCACGGTGGCCAGGCGCGGGTTGATCCGAATCACTCCGTCCAGGTGCTGCAGCGCGCGCTCCAGGTTGGGGCGCGGATCCTTGCCTTCCGCCGCCTCCGTGTCGGCCAAGGTCCAGTACACGAGGCCCAGACTGTTCTCGGCGCCTGTGGAGTCGGGATTGAGTTCCACGGCGCGCGTGAGGGCGACGACAGCCTCGCGCAGTGCCGGCCTGGCATCGACGCCCCGGCCCTGGTCGCTCTCAGCCCGCCGCCACCAGGCCTGCCCGAGGTTCAGATGCGCGTCGTCGTTGGCCGGATCGGCGCGCACCGCGTCCCGTGCGGCCGCCACGGCTTCGTCCAGGGCGCGAGCCGGATCCTCGCCGGAATTGGCCTGGTATTCGGCCAGCCGCCAATGCAGGACTGCCCGCTGGGTGTGCAGACGGCTGTCGTGCGGGGCCACCGCCGCCGCCTGCCGCCAGGCTGTCAGACCCGCCGCGAAGGCGGCGGGCACGTCGCCGCCGCTCACCGCCTCCAGCTCCAGGCGCTGTGCCGCGTTCACCGCCCGCTCGACGAAGGCGGTCGGCGCGCTCCGGGCGATGGCAGTCGCTTCATCGAAAGCCGCCGCCGCGGCGTCCAAGTCGCGGCGCGCCGCAGCCATGTCACCACGGCCGCTGGCAGCTCCCGCCCGCAACTGGAGCGCTCGCCCCTGCAGAACCCAGGCCTCGAAAAACCAGCGGGTGTGCGCCGCCGCCCGGCGGGCGCGGACCAGCGCCTCGTCCCAGCGCGACTCGTGGAGCGCCAGGGTCGCCGCCACGTAGTCGGACGCCCCGGCCGCGCTGCCTTGGGCCCGGGTCAGGTACCCGAGAGCCGGTTCGCGCAATGCGCGTCCAATCGCCGCTTCCTGCGCCTCGCGCAGCTCCTTGCCGCGGATTCGGCGCACCCGGTCCATCTCCTCCAGATAGAGCGCTCCCAGCGCCTGCCCCAGCGCGCCGGCCACCTCACCGCCCCGGTATCCCGCGGTCCACGCCCGCTCCAGGTGACGGCGGGCCGCGGCCCAGTCGCGCAACGCCAGGAAACCACGCCCCAAGGCGTAGTGACCCGGACCGGCCGCGGCGTCGGCCATGGCGTCCGCCTGACGCTCGAGGCGCACCAGAGCGGCGCGCGCCTCACGCTCCTCGGCGGTCACGTCGTGGGCGGGAGCAAAGTAGGCCACCCGGAGCGTCTGTTCGATGGCCGATACCTCCTGACCGAATTCGGCGGCCCGCCGGGCTTGGGCCTGCAGCCGCCATTTTTCCGCCGCCAGCCAGCCGCCCAGCACCAGGGTGACGGCGGCCACGGCCGCAATCACGGCAGCCGACGTCTGGTGCCGCCGCACCAGCTTGACGGCCCGCTGCCGCAGGCTGGGCGGGCGGGCCAGAATCGGCTCAGCCGCCAGCACCGCTTCCAAGTCCCGGGCCACGGCGAAGGCCGAATCGTAGCGGCGGGCGGGGTCCTTCTCGAGGCACTTCATGACCACCGTCTCCAAGTCGGGCGGCAGGTCGGGCGCGCGACGCCGCAGCGGCGCCGGCTCCTCGCTGAGGATCCGTACGACAGTGGCCACGGCGGTAGGACCGGCCAGGGGCGGAACGCCGGTCAGCAGGTCGTAGAGGGTGGCGCCGAGACCGTAGATATCGGCGCGCCGGTCCACGCCCTCCCGAGTGCCGCGGGCCTGCTCGGGTGACATGTAGGCCGGTGTGCCCAGCAGCGCGCCGGTGACCGTGAGGCCGGAGGCCGACAGTTCCCGGGCCAGGCCGAAGTCCACCACATACGGATGGAGCGCGCCGTCCGCGCGACGCTCCACCAGGATGTTGCCCGGTTTGACATCCCGGTGGACCAGTCCTTCCCTGTGCGCGGCCTGAAGGGCGTCGGCGGCCCGGATGATGATCCGGACCATCTCCTCCCAACTCAGTTCGTTGCGCAGCGCGGCCACGGGCGGACCGTCGATGTACTGCATGGCGATGAAGGGCCGGCCCTCCAGGTCGCCCACCTCGTACACGCGGCAGACATGCTCGTGCTGGACCCGAGCCTGGATGCGCGCCTCCTGCAGGAAGCGTTCCACCGTTTCCAGATCGTCGCGGTGCAGGAATTTGATGGCCACCCGGCGCCCGAGCCGCGGGTCCTCGGCGAGAAACACCTCTCCCATGCCGCCGCGACCCAGCAACCGGACAACCCGGTAGCGATCCCATTCCGCCATCCGTGCACCAAACGCCGGATCGCCGCTGTCGCCGGCTGGGGCGGTGGGTGTCGGATCGGTGAGGGGACCGCCGGTCGGGGGCGTGCGCGGCGCGCCTCCGAGCTCCTCGGCCAGTCGGCGGACCAGCGACTCGTCGAGGCAGCCGCGGCGAATCAGGGTGTCGAGCAGGCCCGCGGCGTCCGGATGCGGACGGTCGGCGCCGGAGGACGGCTGGGTGTCGTTGGGCGGGGCGTGGTCCTGGCGGGCGTGGTTTTGGCGGGCCTGCTCCAGCGCTGCGGCGGAGAGGTGCCCGCGCACCAGCGCCAACTGGATGATCCGGTCGGCCTTGGCTGACTCCATGCAACCTCCCGCTCCCGCGGTTTCCGATGCAGCCTAGCCCAGCCGCGCCATCCGGCGGTCGGCTGTTGTCCGGCGGTCGGCGGTCAAAGGATAACGTGGCGTGCCTTGGAACCGATTGTACCTGCAATTTCCCTGCAGGGCAACGCTCGGGCTGAATCCCCCGGTTCCCCCCAGATCATGACCAGGACCAGTCGCCACGGAAGTAGCCGCTGACGGGTCAGGGATCGGAGGCCGGCCGGCTGATTCGCAATGGCTTCCTCCACGACAGCGGAGGCGTGAAATGAAATTCAAACGGATGGCCGGCTACTTGAGATCCACGTAGCGCAGTGCCGTGCTCGTCCAGTCGAATTCGGCGTCGCGCACCGCCAGCCGCACCTGGCACTCGCCCGCCTCGGGCAACGCCACGTCATACGGCAGGATCAGGTCCTTCGCCCGGGCCGCCTCGAACTGATCCGGCGGCGCTGACACGGTGAACACGGGTCGGATTGGTCGATCAGGTTCCCGTTCTTGTCCAGGGTGACAGCCAGCATGTCGATGGTGGCCTGGTAGTCGCCTGCCTGGTTCCGAACGAATCGGAGCCGGCGGGGATCAAGGCGAACCAGCGACCTCATCGCGGGCGGCGGGCCATCCGACTCCACATCGATTGCCAAGACAGGGGGTCGTCGGTCAATGGCCGGACCAGCGCCTGGGTCAGGGCTTCCAGCCGGGACCGGGTGGACGGCCAGCGGGCGTTTTTGTTGCGGCCGAGATAGCCGCGGCGGTAGTTCAGCCTGAGCCTGGGCCGGACAGTCTCCAGTTTCAGCTTGTTGAACCGCGGGTGCTCGCCGTCGTTCTGGAACGCCTGTTCCGACAGCGTGTAGCCAATGATGTAGTAACCGCCCTGAGCCTGCAGAATGAGATCCAGCGCCTTGCTGATGTCGTTGTTGGCGTTAACGCACACGCCGCCGGTCGAATTGGCCAGAACGGCCAGGCCCGACTGTTCGTGACCGGGCGACGCATACATTCTTCTCTCGATCGCCTGCAGCTGCGCCTCCCGGGCTTCGAAGCTGCCCTGGGCGTAATACGGTTCTCTGCCCGCCGCATCGGCGGTCATGTTCCTTGTTTCCAAGCCGCCCGGCCGGACAGGGTAGATGCGAACCGCAGCGGTGTTCGCCTGGTCGACGAGCTCGTGGAATCGGGAGAGGTAGTCCAGAAACCGTGAGCCCGTCGGCTGCATGGGAGTGTCGTCGGTCAGCAGGACCACCGCCTTCCGTCCCGGCCTGGCTGACAGGTTCTGCATGACGCCCTCCAGGGTGTTGAACGTGCCAGCCACGGCCACCTGCTCCCGAAAATAGGCATATTTGCACAGGGACCGTTCCCGCTGCAGGCTCCGCCAGAGGCCGCCCACGGTCAACAGCGGCGCCATCGCCAGCTCCTCCGCCGCCACCGCCCCGCTGAGGCCAGTCCGGCTGAACGGGTTCCATCGCAGCCGTCCGATGGCCGCCCGGAGAAGTGCCTTGTCCGCGGTGACCGGCTGGAACGCCCCGAGGTCTTTGCCGGTGCACAAAAGCGCCACCCGGTCGCCGTCTCGCATCTGTTTGTCCACGAAGCGCCGGAGCACCCGGCGGGTGTTGGCGAGGCTGGTGAACCGGAGCCCCAGGTCGTCCACCACCGGCACGATGCAGGTGGGCTCTCGGCTACTACCTGATCTCTGCAGAGCACCTGATCCGCCGGTTCCTTCAAGACCGGCCGGTTCGGCACCGGACGCACCCGGTCGCCCAGTGGCTTCGGGCACGTACCGCAGGTACACGACGGGTCGGAGCGATCCGTTCTCGTACACCCGGAAATCCTCCGCTTTCAGTTCGCACACCGGCCGGCCCTTGGCGTCAGTCACGGTCACGTCCATCTAAACCAAATCCACGGAGATCTTCACCACGTGCTTCGGCTGCGGGTCCACGTCAGCCGGTTGACCCCACCCCGCGCACAGGGCCTGGCACACCAAGAGAATCACCACAATCATCCGACTGGAACGGCCAGCGCGCATCGGACACATCCCCAACCTTACCTGTCGTTTTGTTTCCTGCCGGCATATCGCCTTTGCCGATTCGGAGGACGAACCGGCGAAAATCAGGACGAAGATCAGGACACCCACATTCTGTATTCGCGAAGATCAGGACACCCATATTCTGTATCCACATGTTTCCGCACATCCATCAGCATTTGGCAGACCGCCGGGTGGCGTCCGGATGTCGCGAGGTGATCACCCAGGTTTTTGGGTGTCCAGTATTTCGTCCAGTTTTTCGGTTGTAGGTGTCCAGTTTTTCGGTTTTTGGATGTCCAGTATTTCTCATGATCACCCAAGTTATTAGGTGTCCAGTTTATCCGATGGTTTACTCGGCCAGGCCCGGACAGGTTGTGATCCGGCAG
>JAAYUB010000082.1 GCA_012517875.1 Acidobacteriota bacterium
AGCGGGTAGCCCACCGGATTGATCTTGATGCCCACTATGTCATCGGTGGCAAACAGCAGGTTGAAGCTCGCCGCCATGTCCTTGCCGGTGAGGCCGGTGATGCCCCGCTGCACCATCTGCCGGACGACCTCGGCCACCGGCTGGTCGTTGGCCAGGCAGGCGGGATCGGTCACGTGGACCACCTTGCCGGGAAAGGGCCCGGGCAGCGACCACGGTTTTTTGGGTACGGCCATGAACTCGGCGATGTTCGTCTCAACCTCCGCCGGCGGCGGCGTCCCCTGGCCGAACGACGGCCGGCCCAGCACCAGCCCACCGGCGGCCGCCGAACCGACGCCCAGCGCCTTGACGAATGCCCGCCGCGACAGGCCGCGGTCCGTCGCCCGCCCGCTGTCATGTCCGCTCATGATTGGATGTCCTCCTCGAGATGAATGCGCGCCCGATTAGAAACCGGTTCAATCTTTGTACGCAGAAAGTTGCGGCTGGGTTCGCTCAGTCCGACGGCGGCGCCGCGGCCGGCGGTTCGCCGCCCGTCGGCACGGCCAGGTCCTGCCGGCACGACGGGCAGACCACCGCGCCCGACCGGATGAGCTCGCCGCACTTGGGGCACGGCACCCGCCATTCGGTCCCGCGCACGGCCAGCCAGACGCCGCCCAGGATGACCCCCAGGAGCAGCAGGGCCGCGGCCACCGGCACCAGCACGGCCGCCAGGCCCACCACGCCGGAGAAACCGGCCTCGCCCAGGCTGAAGAGCTTGCCCAGTCCGTCGTGGACGCCGCTGGTGATGTCGCGCACCGGACGCCGCACTCGGTTGCGCAGGTAGTGCACGCCGGTGGCGGTGGCACCGCCCAGCAGGCCCGAGGCGCCGAGCTCCACCAGGCTCTGGTCCACCGATCCCACCACGGCGGCGAACGCGATGAAGCCGGCAATGAGTTTCGGCAGGTAGGCCGCCAGGTCGGAGTATTCGCCGAGATCGGGGTGGGCGTCGATCCAGATTTCGAATACGATGAGCACGCCCAGGATCACCAGCACCGTGGGATCGGCCATCCAGCGGAAGGCTGCCGACAGCTCGAAGTATTTCGTATGGTGGAGCAGGCCCAGCAGGAAGACGGGCACGAACGCTTTGGCACCCGCGCCGCCGGCCACTCCAAACGCGGTCAGGTATTCCAGCACATTGGTCACGGCTTCACCTCCCGGTCCAGGTTGCTGCCGGCATGGTTTGGCGCGTGTTCATTATATAACCGCAAGAGGGGATCGTGATTGCAATCGTAATCATGATTATGATCGTCAACGAGCTTATTGAATGGTTAGAAGTTTAAAGGTTCGCAGGTTCACAAGTTCGAATGTTCCAGGTTCGGAATCAGTTGATGGTTGATGGTTGATTCTTCTGCCGTCTCCCGTCTCCCGTTTCCCATTTCACCTATTCACAATTCGAAATGCTCAATGACAAATGAAAAATGATCAATGTAAGACTCCTCTCCCGATTCACCGATTCACCGATTCACCGATTCACCGATTCACCAGATCTTGATCCGATAGCTCACCCCGGCGCTGAGCGACGTCTCGCTCACGAACATACCCTGCACGGTGAACGACCACCTGTTGCCGAGGTCCACCTCCACACCCGACAGCACGGCGAGGTTCTTCTCACGGGTTGTTCTGCCGTCGTAGGCGACGGTGATCTCCGGATACGGGGCATACACCCAGAGGCCGTCCAGGTCGAAGTGGGAGTGGCAGTAGCCCAGGCCGACATATGGCGCGAACCGTCCGACGGGCCAGGCCAGAATGCCTGACGCGCTGGCCTGCCAGTATGTGATCGTGTCATCGGTCTCCCAGCCGAGCGCTTCCGCGGAGCTGCCGTCGGGCGCGTAGACCCAGTCCCCGACATCACGCGACGTGTAGCGGAGGTATTTCATCATGGCGATGAGCTCGGGCCCCGCCGCATGCTGCCACAGCAGGGCCTTGCCGCCCACGTACCAGAGGAACCGGCGTCCGACGGTTCCCTCCCAGTCGTTGACGCCCGCCTCCTCGCTGAGCCACCGGCCGCGGCCCGTCATGCCGAGGCCGGCGTTGACGTTGACGCGATCGTGGAGTCCCAACGCCAGGGTTACGAGGAATTGTTCATCGTCCTCGAATTTGGCATCCTTCACATCCGTGGCCAAGGAGCCGTCCCAGTAGGTCCGGATCAGCTCGTAGTGCTCGAAATCCTGGAGGAAAATAAATCCGGCCTGCAGCCCCACCCCCAGATGCCCCTTGGGCACCAGGCGGACGGGATTGCCCGCGTCCTGGCCGGCGGCGACAGTCAGGCAGGCGGCACCGATCAGCAACAACAGCAGGTGGTGTTTCACGGTCGCTCTCCTCTCGGATCCTCAGTGATGCGGGGGCAGGATGGTTTTCACGGCGTAGCCGTGCTTCGGCACCGTCAGCGGCTCATCCAGCAGGCCGGCCTGGGCGGTGCTCTGGCCCACCCGCCACCAGTTGACGGTGCAGTCGGTGTCGTTCGGATTGCAGGCCGCCACGGTGTAGAGCTTCCGGTCCGGGTGGTAGAACACGGCCGCCGCCGGCTGGACCACCGCCTGGCCCTGCCCCTGGGACGCGGCCACCGCCTTGGAGTAGCCGAAGAACGTGGCGTCGGGGGCGCCGTACTGATCCAGCACCCAGAAGAAGTTGATCAGTTCCACCGGCGTCTGGCGGTCGTCCAGGAAGTTGTTGACCAGGTTGTTGCGGTCCGCCTGTGTCCCGCTGCACGTCATGGACCAGATCCATTGCCAGGGCGACAGGCCGTTCTGCGCCTTGAAGTCCGGCCGCGGGTCCTTGTAGATGGTGTCCAGTCCGAGCAGCGCGCGCATCTGGTTCACCGAGGCGACGTAGGTTTTCAGGCCCTGATTGCGCGCGTAGTCCCAGCCCTGGGAGTAGATATCCCTGGAGTTCAGGATCTCCAGGGCCGCCTTCTGGAAGGCGCTCCCCCGCACGAAATCGAGCGTATGGGCCGACTGCGGGATCCACCCGTTGTCGCGGGCGCCGAGCGGCATGGCGTCGCCGTACATCGACTGCTGGATCACGGCTGCCTGGTGGATCTTCATGCTCCAGGCCGAGTAGTTCTCCTTCGTGGCCGTTTCCGGTGTCACGCCCCAGTACCACCAGCCCGACCAGAAGGTGGTCCCGCGCGTCCAGTAGTGGACGGAGCTGGGGCCGTCGCAGTTGGCGCTGGGCACCCAGTCGCCGCGGGACGACCAGCGGGCCTCGCCGGGGGTGTAGGTCGGCGTCGTGTACGTCTCCTCGGGCACCCGGATCTGGAGGTGGTCCGCCCAGTAGGCCTGGTAGTTGTAGAGCATGGTCGTGGCCAGATACAGCCCGAGGTCCGCCACCGCCTGCCGGCCGGTGGCCTGGCCCCACAGGACCATGGCGGCGTACATCTGATAGGCCTCACCGAAAGCGTTGTCGTTCTTCCCCTCCCAGTCGGCGACCCCCTGGGTGCCGCTGGCGGAGGGGACGCCGTCGGTCCACGGCTGTCCCAGCCACTGGTCGAAGTAGTTGAGCTTGGAGTAGGTGAAGCCGTCGACGGCCCAGAATTTCTGTGCGTCCGGGATCTGCGGGCTCGCCTGCAGTTGGGGATCGTGGGCCACGGTCATGACGAGCTGGTCGATCAGGGTGCCGAACTGGTCCTTGTGGAACATGTCGGTGTACGGAGCCTCGGCCAGCGGGGCCTGCCAGGCCGCCTGGCTGGCCGCCATGGTGAGCCAGCCGTAGTTGTAATGGTAGTCGGCGAAGTGCGTGTTCAGTTCGAAGGTGTCCTCCACCAGCCCGGTCAGGTCCGCCGGCTGGGCGATGTACGCCAGGCCGCCGCCCGGGCCGGTGCCCGTGTTGGCGCACCCGCTGGGGCAGACCAGGGCGGTGTTGCCGGGGTAGTAGAGCACGGCGCCAAGGTCGGCGTCGTACATGAAGAAGACGGGGCAGTCCGGATTGGCCTGGCCCGCCTGGGGGTTGCCGCCCGAGCCCCAGCGCATGGTGGCGCTTTCGCGGGTGGCCAGGTCGAGAAAATCGTGGATCCCCTTCATGGCGAAGCCGAACATGTCCTTGCGGTCGTAGGACGGCTTCGACGTGTAGCCCCATTGCGGCCGGATGGCGCTGAAGGCGATGTCTGAGGCGGGCTTGCCCACGTCGTCGGACGGCTGCTCGCCCAGCGATTTGAGGATGGGCAGCGTGGCGGCGATTCGGCGCAGTTGCCCGCCCGACTTGTACAACCCGGCCTGGCCGCCGCCGTCGAGCTCCATGAACATCGGCGGATACATCTGCAGCGCCGCAGTCCAGTCCCAGCAGGCCATCCAGTTGATCGCCTCCCAGATGTACTTCTTCGTGGTCGAGCCGGGGAGCGTCGCCTGCTTCCCCTCGGGGATCGGCGGCATGTAGGGCAGGATGTGGGCCAGGACATAGTTGGTTCCGAAGCTCTTGCCGTGGATGGGTTTGAGCGCGCCGTGGGCGGTCCAGAACGGGTAAAAGCCGTTGTTGGCGGCGGGCATCCGGCCCCAGAACGGGCCGTGCTCGCCTGCCGGATTCACGGGTTTGACCTCCGCCGCTGACAGGTTGCCGGCGAACACCGACCCGCCCTGGCCGTCGTTGAAATCCTCATAATGATGGGGCATGAGGCAGAACACCGTGTGGCCGGCGGCGGATGCGCCCACCGGGCCGACGGGGGCCGTGGCGGCGGTGTAGGTCGTCGACAGGATGCCCCGGTCGTGGCGGACCTGGTAGGCCACCTGGGTGTCGGTGATCGCATTGAAAGCGTACGGCGCCAAAGCCACCGCCCAGGCGCCCGCGTGGGTGCGCGCATCGTCGCGGGTGGGTGCGCGGGCGTCATCGTACGGGTACTCCACCAGGGGCAGGGCGGCGATGACATAGTGCCAGGTTGTTCCCGCCGGCAGGCTCGGCGCCGGTGACAGGAACACGCCCTGGCTTTCCGAAGTGCCCACCGTCTTGATTTGCGCAGGCACAGCCGTGGTGGTGCTCGTGTCATAGAACACCGCCATGTAGCGGTAGACGGTGATTCTTGGATTGGTGCCCAGTGCGTCCGCGCCCGCCAGCAGCATCTCCCGGATCTCGAGCAGGTAACAGCCGAGGCCGGCGTTCACCGCCGCCGTACGATCCCCCAGATCGATGGCGGCCAACTGCCGCGCCGCCAGGTTGTCGCCGCGCTTGACCACGAACTGCATGCCGTTGCCCGCCGTCCAGCCGCTGTGGGCGAACCAGGCGAAGGGCGAGCCCTGGGCCATGGTGATACGGATTGTCTCCGGAGCGGCGGCGTCCCGCACATCCCGCATCTTGGCGGACCGGCGCTCGCCCACGATCCGCCCGGCGGCGGGCGGCGGGGCCGGCCGCTCGAGGATCATCTCGATGTCCCAATCGCCCATCCGATCGGTGACCGCGTTGTCGCTGAGCCAGGCCGGCTCGGCGTCGGTGTTCGCGGTCGCCGGGTACGCCCGCACGAGCGGGTAGAACGCGCCCCGGTGCACCAGACCCCGGGTATGCTTGGAGTTGGGCCAGTGGTTGTAGGCGGGGTTTTCCCAGACACCGAGGGTCCCGACGGGCGCGCCGAACGCGAGGCCTGGCCATTCGCCGTAGGTCTGGGCCGTGGGGCGGGTGGTGTTGATGTATTTCAGCCCGAGGGCACCCGCCAGCAGGGCGCCCTGGACAAGTTTGTCGGTGGCGTTCTGGCCCCCGTTGTTGTCCACCTTCTGGTAGTCGGTGACGTTGTTCCCCCACAGCATCCACCCAGCCCACGAGTGCAGGCGGTCCACCCGCGTACCGTAGGCGCCGGCTTCCTTCATGTTCTCCGTGACCGTCGCCGTGTCCACGAAGAACGGTTGGGGATTGATGTTGCGGCTCTTTTCGGGCTGGGTGTGGATGTAGGCGGAGCCGACCTGCACCGGGTCCGCCGCGCAGAGCCCCCTCGTGGACAGAAGACACAGAATCCCGAGAACGGCCGCCGCTGTCGGGCCGCGCCACGCGGAACAATGAATCATGAATGACTCCAGGGCCGAGCGTTAAACGACTGAAAAATCTCAAATAATCTTTGAACGGAGGCTGGGGGGATGTCAATTCAAATTCAAACAGGATGTGTGAGCGAGATCACCGAAACTGTCGAATCACCAGCAGGGGGCGGAGCCGGCAGGAGCAGAGGGGGATGCTGTTCGGGGTTCGATCCCATCTTTGGACTTCGGACATCGGACATTGGGCTATTCATCTTCACCCCAAAGACACAAAGGCTCGAAGGGGAAGGAGAGGGTGGGTAGGTGGACAAGTCGGTGGGTGCATGGGTTATGTGATCCGGTGCCCAGAAGTCAGGTCCCAGATCCGAGACCCGATATCCGATTTCCGATTTCCGAAGTCCGATGTCCGCGGTACGGGACCGAGCCTCAAGTCTCGATATCGATCACGATTACGAATTACGATGACGAATAACAAGCACGAACCATCAACCATCAACCATCAACTATCAATCATCAACGGTCGCTCAGGCTGGGCGCCTGAGCGATCGTCACAGCCAGTGCCAGTCGTGGTGGGTGAGGAGGTACCAGACGACGTAGATCCAGCCCAGCAGCCCGTGCAGCAGCACCCACAGGACCGACTTGTTCGCCGTCCACGACATCACCATGGCCAGCGCCGCCCCGAACCCCAGCCCCGATCCGGCCAGGACGCAGCCTCTTCCTTCCCGTTCCGCCATCGTGCCCACCTCCTGATCTGAATGGACCGGCATCCGCCGCGCGGTGACACCGGTGTCAGTCCCCCTGTTTGCCCATCACGGACGATATCCGGTGCGCACCGCCGGCAGGCACATGTCCCGCCGGCGGCGCGCCTGCTCGGTGCTATTCGTGCTTGGTACCGCAACCGCTCCGGCTGGGACACTGGCTGCAGTCCGGCTTGGCGGCGGTCTTCCCCTCGGCGGGGACCACCTTCTCCAGCTTCGCGGTGGGCGCCACCGGGGCGAGGGCTTTCAGGATCTCGTCGGGGTTGGTCCTGGCCGTTTCGAAGGTGACGGCGTACTGGCCCTTCTCCTTGTCCACCTTGGCCGCGACGATGCCGGTCTTCTCGGCCAGCGCCTTGGACAGCGCCTTCACCGTGGCCACCTGGTCCAACCCGGGTACCGCGAACACGGCGGTCTCCTGGGCGACCGCCGGCTTGGCGGCGGGCGTAGTCGGGGCGTCAGCGGCCAGCAGGCCGCCGGCGATCGCGCCTGCCAAAACGACAAGCACCACGAGTCTGTTGAGCTTCATCATGTCCGCAGTCCTCCACGTGTATGGTTTATGGGTCTGAATCACTTGTCTATCATCGGAACCTGACTCCGGGGGATCCCATCCACTTCGACCACCCGGTAGATGCCAAACGCCACCTCGCCGGTTGCTTCGTCATACACCGGGCTCTCGACGGCTCGGATGATCGCAGCCGGACCGATCCAGGTCGGGTCGTAGGTCACCTCGGCCCGGTTGCGCGAGGCGAACGCTTCGAACCGTATGATGCCGGGCACGCCCTCGAGTTGCACGGCGGCACGCTCGGCGGTATCCACGCAGCGGAGCCCCTCGACCAACAGAACGGTGGTCCGTTGCCCGGCGGCGCCTGCCGCGGCGGGCTGGAAATCGCGGGTATAGCTGGGCACGGCCACGAGGCTCGCCGAACCGATTCCGAGCAGCGCCGCCAGGAGCACGGCGGCGGGAATCCACCAGGGCGACACTCTCATCGCCGCACCCCCTCGATGCGAAGCTCCAGGGCGCCAGCCGCCGGACAGGCGTGCACGCACTCCAAGCACAGGGTGCACTCGCCCGAGCGCACCTGGTCCGCCCCGGACACATCCAGCGAGTGGGGGCAGGCCCGGTCGCACGCTCCGCAGCGGGTGCAGGCCGCCGCGGACCGCGCCAAGCGCACCCGGCCCACCGCCGCCAGCGGCCAGAGCGCCGCGCCAAGCGGGCACAGGTAGCGGCACCAGGCCATGGGCACCAGCACCGCCGCCGCCAGCAGCCCCGCCAGCACGGCGTAGCTCCAAGGCATCACGTCGTGGCCGTGGAAGCTGAACAGAATGTAGTAGGGATCGTACCCCCGGAAGATCAACTCCCCGGTCCGGTAGGTGAAGGACAGGATCACGAGGAGGACCGGCACCCGTAGCAGACGGAGCCAGCGGTCCGCCGCGCGGGGCGGCTCCAGGCACTGCCGGTACCCGCCGCCGGGCGAGCGCCTGCTCCGCCGGAAGAGGCGCCGGCCCAGGGCGGCCAGACCCTCGCTGATGGTGCCGAACGGGCATACCCAGGAGCAGAACGACTTGCGCGCCAGCACGGTGAGTCCCAGTAGGGCCAGGAACAGGGTCAGGTTCAGTTCGCCCGCGGCGCAGCTGAACCGCTGGTTGCTGAGGAAAGCGTACAGCGTCTCGAGGCCGCCGAAGGGACAGTATTTTTCCACGCTGGTCAGGGACCAGCCCGTGGCGAAGCGCAAACCGGTCACGGCGGCGGCCGCGACGATCGCGATCTGGAACATCCGGCGGGTCAGTATCAGCATGTTCGGTACACTGGGACGGCTGTCGCCGCTGGCGAAATGAACCGAAACCGTACCATCCGGTCGGTGTTTCGTCAAGTGATTTCAGGCGGTTCCAGCGGCACTTCCCGGACCCCGCCCGCCGCGTCCAGCGCAAACACCGCCAGGGCGCCGGGACCGTTCCCCACCTTGTTCAACGCTGCGAACAGTGTGCCGCCGCTGTCCGCGTCATTGCCGGCCGGGCGGATGGTGACCCGGTAGGGGTGGTGCAGATGGCCGGCGATGACCAAGGCCGGCCGTAGATGTGCTATCAGCAGCCGGGCCCACTCGTTGCCCACCGCGTCGTAGCGCAGGCTCCGGCGCCGGCGCTCGAACTCAGCGGCGTCACTCTCGGCGATGACCTCGGCCGGCCATTCGTGGAGCACCAGCACGTCCGCTCCCGGCTGGTCCAGCAGGAACTCCACATGGGATTCCCGAAAATAGGAATACTCTTTGGGCGACACCTGCCGCCTTCGATCGATAGGGGGCAGCGGTTCGGTGAACTTCTCGGGGTGGTAGATGCCGGACAGAGCGCAGACCCGCACTCCATGGATGGAGCCGGCGAAGGCCCGACCGAGATACGTGCAATTGTGGCAAAGGGTGAAGCCGTCCGGATGCTGCTTGAGAAAACCGACGGGCTCGTGGTTGCCGCCGATGAAATAGACCGGCCGCGGCAGTGCCAGTTCCCCAGCCCAGACGGCCGGGAAATCGCCCAGTTGCCGGTAGCGGGCGGGCGCGGCCATGGTCCGCAGGTCATCTGCGTGCCGGATGGGTTCGAAATCGCCCGCCTGCAGGACGAAATCCACCGAGCGGCCCAGGCGTGCTTCGGCGCACCGCAACAGGGTCACCAACTCGCGGTGGCGGCCGTGCACGTCGCCGGCACAGGCGAAAGTTGCCGGTCGCCCGGCGACGCCGGGCGCAGGTGTGGACGCTGAGCAATGGCGACGTGTGATCACCGGTCTCCCTCCCCCGCTGATCGATCCGCGGACATTGTTTCAGGACCGCGGCGGGAGTAACACAGGCTGGTATCCAACAATTGATATTTTTTGCGACATTTGACGCAACCTTTCAGCTCGCTATCCGATAAGTGATTCAGTTCATCATCAAGGAGGGCGTGGGGGTGCGATACCGAAAAGCCACGGTGGCGTTCGTTCTGTCCGCACTGATTCTGGCCTGCGCCTCCCACAACGGGAGGAACTCCATGAGCGAATCGGGCAAGTCCGGCGGCGTTTCCGGTGCTGTCATCACGGTGGCTGCCCCCGGCGGGTACGTGACCGCGGATGCGGCCTTTGTGGTGTCGGTCCCCTACCTGGTCATCCAGGAGGACGGCCGGATCATACGCCTGGCCCAAGGACCCGGCGGATACTGGAACGTCTGGAAAACCGGCCGGCTGACCACGCCATCGCTGCCGGAGCTGCTGCAGCGGCTGGAAGATCTGGGATTCTGGGAATGGGACAGCCGGGCGGTGGAGCGGGAGGTCCACGCCACGACGCTCATCACCGACCTGCCCACCACCGCGATCACGGTCCGAGCCGGCGGGCGGGAGAAGACGTTCGCCTGTTACGGGCTCCGCCAGTACTGGCAACACCATGCCATCCCCGCGTTGCGGCAGCCCGTCGCGGCGCTGGATCTGCTGGAGGGATTGCCGGCGCCGGACATCTACTACCCGCCCGCAGGCGAGGTGTTGCTCATCCCCCTCGACGAGCCGCTGCCCCGCAACGCGACGCCGGGTGCCTGGCCGCTGCCGGCCTTGCCGCTCCGCGTTTCGAGCGGCGTCCACCGCGGCAGTTTGCTGGGCGCCTACGACGGGCCGGAGTTCCGCCAGATCGTCGAGGTGCTGTCCCGGCACAGCCTGGTCCGGTTCGACGGGAAATTCTATTCGGCGGCGTACCGCCCTTCGTTCAACGTCGGCAGATAATTCCCGGCGCACGCGCCGGGCGGGATAATGATTCGATATCTTATCACCTGTCGGTCGGGAGCCGGGCTTCCGGATCCGGCAGAAGGAGGGGACCATGTCCGATGTGGGGGGCGTGGGCGGCGCCGGCGGAGTTCAGGGAGGCGCCTCTCCGTCCGATCAAACCTGGAGCGTGGACCAGGACAGCAACACCATCACCCTGGACAACGGGTACACCATCACCTTCGAGAACGACGACCAGGCGTGGCACATCCGGGACGCCGACGGCAACGACGTCCGGATCTGGGGCGACCCCCACGTGCACGAGGGTGACGGCGGCAAGTGGGATTTCAAGGCTCAGATGACCTTCGAGCTGGAGGACGGCACGAAGATCACCGTCAAGACCAAACCCATCGGCGACGGCTCAGTGACCGTCTCCGATGAACTCATCATCACCAAGGGCGACCAGGCCATCCACGTCACCGGCATCGCCGACAACAACGTCCAGATCGGCGACGTAACCATGGACGGCGCCGCGCTGGATGCGGCCACCGCCGACGGCTACGTGGCCACGGAGACGGGTGGAGTGGACGACTGGAGTTTCCGCGGCACCGAGATCACCCGCAACCTCCCGTTCGTGGACTACGAGACGTACGTCGCCGCCATGGGCCTGTTTGAAAATCCGCCGCCCCTGAACCTGCTGGACCTGACCGCGCTCCACGCCGCCGCCCTGGCCGCCGGCCAGACCGACGAGGAGTACATCGAGGACCAGCTCAACCAGCTTGAGGCGGACATGCAGGCCCAGCTGGACGCCGCCCGCCAGAAAATGAACCAGGCCGACAACTTCTACGAGCGGAAGTATTACGAGGATCTGGTCAACGCCCTCTCGACGGACATCAGCGAGCTCCAGGCCGGCGAGGGGACCGGCTCCGTCGAAGACAAAATGAACCTCTACAACCGCCTCGGCTTCGAGTTTCACCTGGAGGTGGAGTACAACATCAACATCACCGGGGTGGGGGTGACCTGGACCCAGGCCGAGCTCCAGGAGCTGGAGGACCAGCTCGAGATGCTCCCGCCCGACTTCACCGTCTTCAACCACAACCTGCGCGAAATCCGGCGCGAGGCCATGCAACCCGGGGTGGGCGGCTACAACACCGGATCCGGCCTCATCGCCCTGGGATCCGGCAACGTGGCCCGCTCCATCATCCACGAAATCGGCCACGACTTCGACAACGAGAACCCGCGCTGGGACGACTTTCTGGCCACCTCCGGCTGGGTAAACCACACCGGCGATTTCACCGACATCAGCTCCGATTTCACCGGCGATACGTATACGCCGTACAACGGCTCCGCTCGGTACAGCGACGGGCAGATCTACAATGACGGCGATCCCATCGACCTGGACGGCGACGGGGTGGACGATGGCATCGTGCAGGTGCACTACGGCCAGGTGTACGTCTGCGACGCCGACGCCGACTTCATTTCCAATTACGCGTCCACCAATCCGAAGGATGACTTCGCCGACTGCCTGAAGTTCTTCTGCAAGGATCCCCAGCAGCTTAAAAACGACTGCCCCGAAAAGTACCAGTTCATGGTGGAGTTCATGGGGTATGACCCGCTGGCGGCGCCTTAAACCGGACGGATATCCGGTCGGGCAGTCCATCTGAGATCGCGAGCGTCAAGGAGGTTCTGACATGTTTGAGCCGAGAAAATGGAAGCGCCCGGAACTGGAGATGGTCAACGCGATGTTGCACCACCTCCCCGAGCGCCACATTCGATACAACGAGGGGTTCGCCGAACTGGTGCGCGAAGACTACCTCACGGGCAAGGACAAGACCAGCCTGTCGGCCGCCGGGGCCTACCGGACCCGCGGCGGCTCCATGATCCTATTCAACCCTGCCTTCTGGGACCCGCTTGCGCTGGGCGCCACCGAAATCCCGGCGATCCATTTCACCCTGCTGGCCCTGGTGGGCTATTCGCTCTTCACCACGCTGGAGGTGAAGAAGGGCTGGCCGCCCATCATGTACCCGCGGTACGACCGCGGCCCGGGCGCCCGGGCGCTGGTCAAGATCGTGGACCGGGAGCTGCTGCCGCAGGAGCTGCAGCTGCGCGGCGGCGAGCTCTACCTCGATCCCAAACTGGTCTCGCTGGACCGGAGCTTCGCCTACTGTTACGCCTGCTACGTATTGGCCCCGGGGAGTCTGCTCCGCTCGTTCCCCGAGGCGTACCAATACCTGAAGACCCGGATCTTCGCCGGCCGGGAGTACCGGGCGCAGCAGGCCCTGTCGGGCAAGCATCGAATCCGGGTGTGAACGCGACGGATTCGAAACTCGTTCCTGATTGTTCCGGGTTGCGAAATCGTGCTGACCACTCGTGCTCGTAATTCGTAATCGTGATCGTAATTCGTAATCGTGATCGTAATTCGTAATCGGGGTTCTGGGTTCGTTCCCGATCCCGCGGATTACGGACATCGGACATTGGACTGCGGAACCGGGACATGGGCTCTGGACTCTGGATCACAGAACCCGGGTCCTAAAACCCATCCCCCCCATCCCTCTTCCCATTCACCGTCTTAAATGCTCCATGACATTTGAAAGATGTATGACAAAAGAATTCTCTTCCTTATCCACCCGTTCACCGATTCGCCGATTGACCCATTCACCACAAAAGGAAATCGAGCGTCTCGCCTGCGTTCTCGCGGTATGTGCCCTCGATTTTGAAATCGCCGTCGATGTCGGAGAGCACGACGACCAGGTACTGCGGCCCGGCCGGGTAAGTGATCGCGTAGTAGATGTATGTTCGCCGTTCGCCGTCGAAGAAATTATTCGTTTCGGTGTAGTGGAGCATCTTCCGGCCTAAAATCACCCCCGTCTCCTGGCGGCGCTTGGCGTGAGCGGCGACGAACTTCTCGCGGTTCACCTCCTGCCGGTAAGCCCGCGCCAGGCAGCGGTCGTAGGCCTCATCGGCCTGCCCCGCGGCGACGAGGTCGCAGTACACGCCCACCAGCCTCTCGTCAAGCTCCATAGGCGACGGCCGGGGCGGCTTGTTCCCCTTGCAGCCGGCCAGGATGATCACCAGGAGCAGCACCGCCGCCGCCACCGCTATGATCGTACCTGTTTGCATGGCTCGCCTCCCGCATGGAATACCCGCGCTCGATCCTCTTAGACGGCTCCTCCTGCAAAATTCCGCGCCCATCGCGGGAATGCTATCACCATCAAGGCACAAAGGACACAAAGGATTCCATTTGTCACTGGTCATCGGACATTTTTCATTGGGCATTTAGGATGATGGGTTATTGGTGATTGCATAGATTTTATTGGCGATTTGGAAACGAGTCCGTTCTTGATGCAGACGGGACCTGTAACCTGGGTTCTGGGACCTAAGACCTGGGACATGAGTCCCGGGATTCGGGAGAGGGCATTAAGGTTTCAGAACAAGGCCCCAGCACCGAGGTTCAAGCACCGATGTCCGATTTCCGCTCTCCGCGGAGCTACAACAAACTCCAAATCCCGCGGTTCGACAAATGGATTGACGGCCGTGGTCCTCGACCATAGAATGTGCGCAGATCTTCCTCCTTCCAATCCGTTCCGTCTTCCATCCGTCCGTCGCGGACGGGATCGTTAATTCACACTCGGGGGCGACCGCAGGAGGTGCGTCATGTCCGAAACGGCCCAACGGGCCTTGTTCATCAGCGGATCCATCGGCTTGGGCCACGTCAGCCGGGACCTCGCGATTGCCCGCACTCTGCGGGAGATGCGACCGGATGTCGCCATCGACTGGCTGGCCGCGTCGCCCGCCGACCGGTACCTGCGCGACGCAGGCGAGCGTCTGCTCCCCGAGTGCGCCGATCTCGTCGAGGAGAGCTCCCTGGCGGAGGCGGCCGCCCAGGGGGCGCGACTCAGCCTTGTCCGCTACGCCTTCGGGGCGATGAGGCACTGGTCGCGGAACGTTGAGGTACTCACGAGGGTCACGGCGGCGCAGCGCTACGACCTGATCGTCGGGGACGAGACGTACGAGATCAGCCTCGCCTTGAAGAAGACGCCCGCTCTCAAGACGTTCCCGTTCGTGATGATCTTCGATTTCGTCGGATTCCAGCCCATGACGGCCCGGCCCATGGAGCGCCTCGGCGTCTGGTTCTGGAATCATGCCTGGGCGAAGGGCTATCGGCAGAAGCCCCGCCACGTGGACATGAGCCTGTTCGTCGGCGAGCTCGATGACATTCCGAACACGCCGTTCGGCCTCTGGCTCCCCAACCGCCGGGACTGGGCCCGGGCGCGGTGCCGGTTCGTAGGGTACATCCTCCCCTTCGATCCGGCAGCCTGCGCCGACCGGGCGGCGGTTCGCCGACGGTTGGGTTATGGAACGGAACCGCTGGTGATCGCCGCCATCGGCGGCACCGCCATCGGCCGCGAACTGCTGGAACTCGCCGCCCGGTCGTACCCGGCGCTCCGGGAACGGGTGCCGGACGTGCGGCTGGTGCTGGTCTGCGGTCCGCGCCTGCCGGAATCTGTCATCGAGGTGCCGCCGGGGGTGGAGATTCGCGGGTACGTGCCGGCGCTGTACGAACATTTCGCCGCAGCGGATGCCGCTGTCGTCCAGGGAGGCGGCACAGCCACACTGGAACTCACTGTGCTCCGCCGACCGTTCGTCTACTTCCCGGTGGAGGGACATTGCGAACAGGAGGTCGCCGTCGCTGAACGGCTGGCCCGCCACGGCGCCGGGCGCCGGATGGCCCTTTCCGCCACCACGCCGGAACTCCTGGCCCGGGCGATATCCGAACAGCTCGGCGCCACACCCGACTACCCGCCGGTGCCCACGGACGGCGCACAGCGGGCCGCTGAACTTCTGGACGGATTGCTCCAGTCCACCAGGCCTTCAGCGCAGTAGCGCCCGTCCGCCGGCCGGGCGCCGCGACACTCGGCGGGACGCGGTGGGATTTCAATACGTACTTGCCGCGACTTTGCCCGAATCCGTGGGCGAATCGCGCGAGCCTGCCGAGGGGAGGGGCCGCGCTCGGCGAGCGCGGTCTACTGTTTACGCCTCGTCTCCTGACTCCAAACTCCTATCTCGCCCGCGCCCGCCAAGCCCAGAAGCCCAGGGCCAGCAGCAGGACGGCGCTCACCGCCAGCAGCCATCCGGCCCCCCGGGGCCAGCCGTCCCGGCGGAACGGGACGGGGCCGGGATCGCCCTGGAGGATGAACGGCGCCCAGAAGAACGGATCGCGGCTCTGGGGATCGCGCGCCACCGCCAGTTTGGCCGCCCGCAGGGCCTCGCTTTTGGGCGCTCCTTCCCACATCTGCCGGTAAAACTCGGTCATGAGCTTCGCTGTGCTGCGGTCCCCCACCGGCCACAGACTCATGACCAGGCTGGCGGCGCCGGCGTAGGTGAACGCCCGGTTCAGTCCCACGATCCCCTCGCCGCGCGACAGCTTGCCGAGGCCGGTCTCGCAACCGCTCAGTACCACCAGATTGGCGTCCAGCTTCATGTTGAATATTTCGTAGGTGTACAACGCGCCGTCGTCTTCGCCTCCCACGCCGCCGGCCGAGGCGAACACCAGGCGTGAGTAGAAAGGCTGGCGATCGTCGAGGTAGCTGTGCGTCGAAGGGTGCAACACCCGGAAGGCGCCGGCGTTGGCCTTGAAGTTCTTTTCGGTGGCCTCGCCTTTAAGGAAGAGCTGGGACCGCGGGATCAGGCGGTAGATGTCCCGGGTCTCCGCCTCGGACCAGGGCAGACTGACCGGCGCGGCGGCGCCCGACGCACTCGCGGTGTCCGGTCGGAGGAAATCGGGGTTGCCCAAGAGCAGCACGTTGCGCAGCCGGGCGTCCGGCGGCGGGCCGGTGGGAAACGTGTTGATCATTCCGGCATACGGCAGGTAGCTGACGGCGAACCGATCCAGCCAGAACCGGATTTCCCCCTCCTGTGACCAGCGGTCCACCAGCATCTCGAACGGCAGATAGTGAAGCATGTGATCGGGGATGATCAGCAGGCGATCGATCCCCGCCAGGTGTTCCGCCCACGGACTGGACAGGCGCCGGCACAATTCGTGCATTCCCTTCGTCCGGATCCCGGCCCACCGCTGGTTGCGCAGGAAATTGCCGTCCGTATCCACCTTCCGGGGGCTGAACAGGTTGAAACTCACGTCGCGGAGCAGCGCCTCGAGCTGGTCGCGCGTGAGTTTCAGCGTGCCGAATCGGACCCCGTCCTTCCGGATCAGCCAGTAGTACGTGTCCAGCTCGCCGACGAAGAATTCCACCGCCGCCATGCGGGCCGGCAGGCGCCGGCGCAGCTCGTCGAGCGACACGAAACCCGGTGTCAACAGCTCGAAGAAGCGGGGATTTTCACGGCTGAGCCGGTCCAGAAACTCACCCCGCTGGCGCTCCAGCAGGCCGATCTCCGAGCGGACCGAAAGCAGCCGCACGTCGGTGTCGGCCACGCCGGCGCGGACCAAATCCGTGTAGAGCTTGTGCCGATCCTCCAGTTTGCGGCTCAGCAGCAGGAACTCCGTGTTCCGCTCGGGCGACACGCCGGCCAGATGCTGCAGCAGGCGGGTCTGGGCGATGGCGGATGACAAATTGCGCGCCTTCGCCTTTTCGGATAGTCGGAACGCTTCGGCCATGTCTTGCGCCCGACCGTGCCGCCGGTACAATTCTTCGTGGATGGCGATCAGCGACTCGTAGTTGCTGAACAGGTCCTCGCCGAAACTGATCCGCTCCTTGTAGTTCAGGAGCGAGTTCTCGATCTCCTCCAGATAGTCCAGCGCCCGCTGGTAGTGGTCGATCGCCTCCGCGGTCCGGCCCAGTTTCCGGGAGCAGGCGCCCATCGCCCGCAGCGTGCCCACCTCGAACGCCCGGCTGTTGAGCCGTCTGGCCGCGGCCAAGACCTTTTCGAACTGTTTCATGGCCTCGCCGAATTGATCCTGCTTGTAAAGGAAATGTCCGATCACCCAGTCGCAGTCCGCAACCGCGCCGTCTTCGCGGATGTCGGCGAACAGCCGGCGGGCATTCTCCACATAGGTGTAGGCCTCGGCGCGTCGGTCCATTTTGAACAGGCTCCACCCCATGCACTCCAGCACGACGCCTTTCTGGTACTGGAGATGCATCCGATCCGCAATTTCGAGCGATTTCCGGAAATGCTCCATGGCGGCTTCGTGCTGCTTGCGGGTCTGGTCCAGGAGCCCCAGGTCGGACTCGAGCACGGTTTCGCTGAACGGATCGCTCATCTCCTGCGTCATCCGCAGGGCCTGCTGGTAGAAGGCTTCGGCGTCGTCGTATTCGTAGAGCCGGTGCTTGAGGTCGGCCAGCTTCTTGAGCGCCAGCACCTGGCTGCTCCGCTGCTGCGCCTTCACGGAGAGCACCAGCGCCTGGTTGTAGGCGTCCAGCGCCCCCTGCAGGTTGCCCATCCGCTCGCTCATCACGCCCAGCAGCGCGTGGATGTCGGCCTGCCGCCGGAGGTGCTTGATCCCCTCGGCATGACGCAGGACGTTCCGGTAGTGCTCCTGGGCCAGCAGGTGGTCGCCCAGCTGGGCGTAGTAGTCGGCGTACAGCCGCTCGAGGTAGCGCTTGAGCTCCTCGTCCCCGATGATGGCGCACAAGCCGAACGCCTCGTCGGCCACCGCGCGGCACTGCTCGTACTCGTTGGCGTAGAGGTGCAGGTTGCCAACATGGAGGAGGTAGTACGCCTGGTCGCGCAGCCGGCCGGCGCGGCCGGCTGCGTCGGCCCGCTGCCGGGCCAGCGCCATGGCCTTGTCGTCGCGCCCCTCCATCTGATACCGCATGATGGTCAGGATCGACGTGGCGAGGATCTCGGGATTCTGGGCGCGGGCGATCTCCTCCCACCGCAAAAATCCATTGTAATCGTCGAGGTAATAATGGAGCTCGGCGATGGAGCTGGTGAGGTAGCAGTTGTCCGGGTCCAGCCGGTGCAGTCCCAGCAGGAAGTTCAGCGCGCGTTGATGCTCGCCCGTGACGTCCACCGCCAGCAGGTAGATGTCGAAGAACATGTCCTGGCGGGGGCGGCGGGCGATGGCGTCTTCCAGAAACTCGATGGCGCGCGGGTAGTCGGTCTGGATGCGGTAGATCGTCCCCAGCGCAAACAGGTAGTAGGCGTTGTCGGGATCGCGCTTGAGCTTCTCCAGGAAGTAGCGCTCGCCCCAAGCCAGGCGGTCCAGCTTGGCGAGCACCCAGGTGAAGTAGTAATAGCCGCGGACATCCTCCGGTTCCTGGGTCATGAGCAGGTGGGCCTGCTCCAGCGCCTCGTTCAGGCGGCCGTCGCCCACCAGGAACATGATCTCGTTGACGCGGTCGGCGTCGGCGACCGCGGCGACACATCCCAGACCGGCCATGCCCAGGACCGCCCAGCAGAGTGTGGCTCGAAGCACGCGGAGGTGATTCATGACGTTCTATTGTATTGAAAGGGCTGCCAAAAACAAAGGATTTCCCGGCGGTGATTTTGGTATAATGGCGCCGCCGCCGTCCGGAACCGCGCCGCCGGCCGCCGGGAATGACACGCGCGAGGAGCCACCCGTGAGTGAACCCGCCACCGGTCCGCCCGCCGCCAAACCCGCCAAGCCCGCCGAGTTGACGGTGCTCGACAAGTACCTCGTCGCCGGGATCGAGAACCAGGCCACCACCATCTACATGTTCCCCGGGGCCTGCATCACGTATCGGGTGGGCAACAAACTGCTCAAGGTGCCGAACACCACGCTCAATCCGGGCCAGACCATGGCCATCGCGCTGGAGATCCTGCCCAACTATGTGGTGGATCAGCCGACCGCCGAGGCCAAGAAGATGTTCCTGGATCGGGTCAAGAGCCTCGATTTTTCGTACTCCGTCCAGGGGCTCGCCCGCTTCCGGGTGAACCTGTTCCGCCAGCGCGGCTCGCTGGCTTTCGCCATGCGGGTCATCCCGCACGATATCCCGTCCCTGAGCTCGTACCAGCTACCGGATGATTTTCTGCAGGCGCTCAAGGGGCTCCGCGGCGGGCTCTGGGTGGTCCACGGCAAGGGCCGCGGCGGCAAGAGCGCCTTTCTGGCTTCCATCGTGGAGCACCTCAACGCCACCCAGAACCGCCTCGTAACCGTGCTGGAGCCCACCATCCAGTTCAGCCACCGCAACAACCTGTGCCTCGTCACCCAGCGCGAGATCGGCTCCGACATGAACAGCATCGAACAGGGGATCGACGAGGCGTTGCGGCAGGATCAGGACATCCTCTTCGTGGATGAGCTCAACTCGGCCGAGTCTTTCGACAAGGTGCTGGAGGCGGTCGTGAAGGGCATGACCACCTTCGTGGCCATGGGCACGCCGGACGTGGAAAAGACCATCCGCCAACTCCTCGGCTTCAAACCCCAGAACCGGCAGTTGGACCTCGTCAACGACCTGATGACCCACCTGCGGGCGCTGATTTCCACCGAGCTGACCATCGATCCGGCCGGGCGCCGGACGGTCACGGTCCAGTACCACCCGGCCAACCTCGTCAACTCGGTCCTCCTGAGCAAACGCACCGAGCTGGAACAGAAAAGCTCCCAGAAGTCCATGCTGCACGAGTTCGACAGCTCCTCATCGGTGGACCAGAGCTGGTTCGACAGTGAGTGATCCGCACCACCCCACCGGCCGGCCTGCCCGCCCGCGGCAACTCTCCGCCGCCGCCTGGTGCGTCGCCTGCCTGTGGTCCGCTCTCGGCGCCGCCGGCGCAATCGCGCCGGAGACCCCGCCCGGCTGGGTGGCGGCGCTTCCCGGCGACTGCGATTTTTATGCCACGGCGGACCTGGCCCGCCAGCCCGCCGCGCGTGAGGCGCTCCTGCGGATGTTCCCCGCGGTGGCGCCCGTGCTCCAGCGTGCCCGGAACGCCGGACTGCTCCCCGCTGGCGCGCGGCTGGACGGTCTCGGCCTGACGGGCATGCGACGGGACGACGACGTGTTCCTGGGCGTCTGGCTGCAGGGTGATTTTCAGGAAGCATCCATCCTGAAGGCGTTGGGCAACCGAGCGGCGCCTGTCAGCCCGTCGCCCGGCGTGGCTTTCTTCCAGCTCCGGGAGCCGGGGGCCGAACCGCCGCTCTGCTTCTGCTTCCCCCGCCGCGATCTCCTCGTGGCGGGCAAGGCGGAGACGCTGGCCGCGCTCCGTCAATCCCACCGGCTCGACACCCCGCCGCCGGCCCTGCTCACCGGCACGGGCGGCACAGGCGCCCTGACCCTCTACCTCGGCGAAAGGCTCATGGCCCATCTGCTGAGCGCCGGTTCGGGCGGATCGTCCTACGCCGCGCTCCAACGACTGTTTGCCGGGATCACCGAGCTGGCCTGGAATCTGGAACCGGCGGGCCGGGGGGCCTGCGTCGTCCAACTCACCTGCCGGCGAGGAGAGGATGCGGCCGGCATCGCGCTGCTGCTGAAACATTTCGTCTCGCTGGCCCTGGTGGCCGCCGGCCGGTCGCCCACCGACGCGGAGACCATCCTGGCCAGCTTCTCGGTGGCGGCCAGGGGCTCGTCGCTCCGGGCCACGTTCGACATACCGCCCGCCTTGCTGGATCGGCTCTTCCAGCCGGCCGGTCCATGAGCGGGATAACAGAATCGGCTATGCAATATTCCGTCAAGGAGGACCGGTGTTTCAAGGACATCCCAAGGGACTGATCGTCGCCTTCTTCGCCAACATGGGCGAGCGCTTCGGCTTCTACACCATGATGGCCATCCTGGTCATGTTCCTGCAGGCCAAGTACGGCCTGGCCCAGGATGAGGCCGGCTGGATCTACAGCGGCTTCTACTTCCTGATCTACGCCCTGGCGCTGCTGGGCGGCTTCATCGCCGACCGGAGCCAGAATTACAAGGGCACCATCATGACGGGCATCGTCATCATGTTCGTCGGCTATGTGCTGATGGCCATCCCCGGCATGGGCCTGCCGTTCGCCATCCTGGGGCTCTTCACCATCGCCCTGGGCAATGGCCTCTTCAAGGGAAACCTCCAGGCGCTGGTGGGCCAGATGTACGACGACCCCGTCTACAGCAAGCTGCGCGACTCGGCATACAGCCTGTTCTACATGGGCATCAACATCGGCGCCGTGTTCGCGCCCAACGCCGCCCGGTACATCCGCACCTGGTACCTGGAGAAAAACGGCTTCGGCTACGACGCCGACCTGCCGTCGCTCTGTCACCAGCTTCTGGCGGGGAAGCTGGCCGAGACGGGCACGTTGCAGAAACTGGCCGACGGAGTCGCCGGCGGACCGGTGACGGACCTGAGCGCCTTCGCCCGGAATTATCTCGATGTGTTCGCCACCGGCTACAACTACGCGTTCGGCATCGCCGCCGTGGCCATGCTGGTGTCGCTGGCCACCTACGTGCTGTTCAAGGGCAAGCTGCCCGATCGGCGCCAGCAAGTGGCCGCCGGCGAAGCCAAGCTGGACATGCCGTGGGCCGAGGAAAAGAAACGGCTGTTGGCGCTCGGGCTGGTGTTTCTGGTGGTCATCTTCTTCTGGATGTCGTTCCACCAGAACGGCTTGACCCTGACCTACTTCGCCCGCGACTACACCGTCAAGACGGTGGATGCCGTCACTTATTTCATTTTTGACATCCGCGGCCTGCTGCTGCTGGCGGGCGTGATCATCGGACTTGTGTTCCTGCTGGGCAGGAAGTCGTCCGGGGCGCGGCGCGCCATCGGCGCCGGGATGGCCGTCGGCGGGACCGTTCTGGGCTGGCTGCTGTTCCGCACCTACTCGCCGAGCAACCTCGTCGAGCCGGAGATCTTCCAGCAGTTCAACCCGTACTTCGTCGTCTTCCTCACCCCGGTGGTGGTGGGCTTCTTCGCCTGGCTCCGGGCGCGGGGCAAGGAACCGTCCACGCCGCGCAAGATCGGCATCGGCATGGTGCTGGCGTCCATCGGATTCATCATCATGGTGACCAGCTCCATCAACCTGCTCGCCCCGGCCGTGCTGGACGGCGCGCCGTCGCCCGACCGCGTGTCGCCGCACTGGCTGATCTCCACCTACCTCGTCCTGACCATCGCCGAGCTGTTCCTCAGCCCCATGGGCCTGTCGTTCGTCTCGAAGGTGGCCCCGCCCCGCTTTCAGGGTCTCATGCAGGGTGGCTGGCTGGGCGCCACGGCGCTGGGCAACCAGCTCCTGTTCGTGGGCTCGTCCATGTGGGTGGTGTTCCCGCTGTGGCAGGTCTGGGCGGTGTTCGTGGTCTGCTGCCTGATCTCGGCCGCGTTCATCTTCAGCATTCTGAAGCGGCTGGAAGCGGCCACCTCGTAGCGCGTCAGGAATTACGTGTGACGGGCCCCGTCCGGTCTCGGACGGGGCCTTTTTTTTCGGGGCTCGAGACTTGAGGCTCAGGGCTCGTTCTTATTCGTTGAGGGTTGTGGGTTGAGAGTTCTTACTCGTAATTCGTAATCGTGATCGTGATCGTCATCGAGGCTCGTTATCGATCATCGGACTTCGGACATTGGTCATCGGACATCGGACCTGGGACCTGGGTGCTAGGCCCTGGATCACCGAACTCAGAAGGTAGTACCCATTCACCGATTCACCCATTCACCGATTCACCCATTCACCGATTCACCCATTCACCGATTCACCCATTCACCGATTCACCCATTCACCGATTCACCCATTCACCGATTCACCCATTCACCGATTC
>JAAYUB010000083.1 GCA_012517875.1 Acidobacteriota bacterium
CCGGATGTCGCCGGCCAGCGCCGCCGGCCGCAGCGCCCGCCGGACGCGCGCCCACTCCGCCCGCAGGGAGCGGCGAAACTGGTCCCAACTGGGTTTGCCGGCGGGGCTCACGGGCCGTCTCTCCAGAATGCCGGGATCGCATCCGGCTGGAACGTCCTCAGCCGCTCCACGTACCGCGGCGGGCCCGCCACTTCGAACCGCCCGCGGACGCGGCGGTTTTCCATGCCGTCGGGCCGGAAGCGGTACAGCCCGGCGATTGTATAGGGGCCGTCCGGCGCGGTCCGGTCCAGGCCGTGCACTTCGGCGATTTCGACAATTTTCCGGCTGTGGTCGGGCAACATCTCCACCTGGATCACCACATGCACCGCCCGGGCGATCGTCTCCCGCACCGCCCGCGCCGACGATTCCAGGCCCGACTGCAGGTACAGCGTCTCCAGCGCCAGCAGCGCGTCGAAGGCGCTGTTGGCGTGGATGGTGCCGATGGCCGCCTGGCCGGTGTTCATCGCCCGGCAGAGGTCGTGCGCCTCCGGGCCCCGCACCTCGCCCACGATCAGCCAGCGCGGGTTCATCCGCAGGGCGTTGCGCACCAGGTCGCGCAGGGTGTATTCCGTGTCGTCGGCGTAGATCTTCTTCTTGGATTCCAGGGCGGCCCAGAGCTCGTGGCCGATCCGGATCTCCCGCGCGTCCTCCCCGGTCACGATCAGGTCGCCGTCCGGGATGAAGCTGCACAGGGCGTTGAGCAGGGTGGTCTTGCCGCTGCCCACGCCGCCGGAGATCAGAATGTTCCGGCCGGCGGCCACGATGCTTTTCAGCACGGCCAGCCCGGCCGGATCGAACGCACCCAGCCGCATCAGTTCGTCCACCCCCAGCGGGTCCTGGCCGTGGATCCGCAGGGCCACCAATGCCCCGCCGGCCGCGTAGCACGGCTCCATGATCACGTTGACCCGGGAGCCGTCGGGCAGCCGGGCGTCCAGAATCGGGTTGTCCCGGTCCAGCTTGCGCTTGATGAAGCGGGAGATGGCCTCCAGGCAGATGGCTAGGTCCTCGTCGGAGCGCCAGCCGCCGGCGAACCGGGCGAATTCCGAGCGGCGGCGGCGGACGTAGATTTTCCGGGCGCTGAAGACCAGGATGTCGGTCATCTCCGGATCGGCCAGGAGCGGCTTGAGCGGTCCCAGCGTGTCCTGGATGATTTCGGCGGTCAGCTCCATGGCGACGCCCGGTTACTCGTCCTCCGGCGCGGCCGCTTGTCCGGGCGCGGATTCGCCCCGGACGAAGGCCACCCGGCCGGCCTCCAGTCTCAGACGGGCGGAGTACCGGCGGGACCCGTCCCGGGTGACGAAGCCGTCCAGCCGGTCCGTCTCCCCCCTGGCCAGCAGGTCCTCCACCGCCTCCTCGGGCAGCAGGAGCCCGCCGTATTCCTTCCAGATGGTCAGCGGGCACTTGTTCTTGGGAAAATTCGTGCAGCCGTATGCCTTCGGGCTGCTGGCATACACCCAGCCGCCGCACAGGGGGCAGCGGCCGTACACCGGCACCTCCACATCCACTTCCTGGCCATACAGCCGTCCGGTCAGGGTCACGGTTTCCATGGGTCCCTCCTCTCCTGTTGCTGCGTCAGCCGCATCAGGAATGCGGCCGCCTGCAGCAGGGTCTCGTCCAGCGTCGGACGGCCGAAGGCGTACCGGATATACCGGGCCTTGTTCGTCCGGACGTTGAGCATGTAGGCCTCGAGCAGCACGCCGGCCAGGCCCGGGCGGGCGGTGCGGTCCACCCCCAGGAGACACACCCCCGTTTCCAGGTCGGACCGGCCCACCGGCCGCAGGCCGGCGTCCACCGCGCCGGCGACCAGCGCGTAGCGCAGCGCCGCCTCGTAGTGCGTCAGCTCCGGCACGCAGCGGACCACCCGCAGGCGGACGGTCGTGCCTGCCGGGGGCGTGTAGCCCTCGTCGTGGCGGTAGCCGAAGAACGGGTTGCCGCGCAGCCTGGCGTAGATCTCCGGGGTGAAAAATTTGCCGATCGTTTGCGGGTCGTCCCGCACATCCGGAGAATCCTCCAGAAACGGCCGGAACTCCGCCATCCGGCGCATGAACTCCAGGTCCGCCGCCGATTCCGCGCCGGCGGGCGGCGACGGAGCGCCCTGCCCCGCCGCCGCGGCGGCCAGCAGGCCGATGCACCCGAACAGAATCAGGCGGGTCTTAACGCGCATAGCTCCGCTCGTCGATCCGGCTGTAGGCGCTGATTTCCACATCGTCGGCCAGGTACACCTTGACCTTCTTGCCGGCGTCCACGGTGATGGTGGGGACGATGTTGGTGTAGCGCTGCATGATGGTGTTGAGGATCTTCTCGAAGTTGTCGGTGGTGTCCTCGATGACGTAGGCCCGGCCGGAGTAGGGGTCGGTGTGCTGCTGGGCGGCCGCCCCGAGTCCCTCGATGGCGCCCACGAACAGCGCCGTGCCGAACTGCAGCATCCAGTGGCGGTTCACCTTGGACACGACGCCGTGGGCGCCGGTTTGATCCAGCGCCCGGGCGGCCTTTTTCGACTCCGGGAAATAGACCAGGCTGCCGTTGGGCAGCACCATGCGGTTGAATTTGACAAACAGCCGCGCGGCCCCCATGTAATCGACCGCCTGGCTGAGCCCGATCAGCCGGGTGCCGGTCGGGAACACGACCCATTTCCCGGCCGGATCGAAGTGGTCCTTGGCGACGTAGCACACCACCGGCGAGGGTTCCGTGTCGGCCACGATGCGGTTTTGCAGCACCGTGTCGATGAAGTCGCCCTCATACAACCGCACCGCCGGCCGGTCGCCATAGGCGACCTGGGAGACCCGGGCGCCCGCGAGGCGGGGCGGGCCGCCGTCCCCTGCCCGTTCGTTGTGCGCGCCGAGGCGGGCGGCGGAATCCGCCGCCTCCGGCTCGGCCCTGTCCGGGCGCATCTCCGCCGGGCCCGACCGGGCCGGCGGTTCGTCATACAGATCGGCCTGCTTCATCGTCCGCGAGTAGCAGAACATGGTCTGCCGTTCCCGGGCGTAGTCCTTGTCCCGTTGTTCGGCGGCGGCCCGGGTGTCGGCACTCCGGGACTCCGCGCCGCGGTACAGCAGGCGGCTGTCGGCCGCCTCCGCCGGCCGGGCCGGCGCCGCCGTCAGGGCCGCGTCCTGCTGCGCCGCCGCCTGCTGCAGGATGCCGCGAATCATCAGGTTGCCCTCGGCCCTCGTATGTTGGGCTTCGGCCGCCTGCTGGGCGATGGCTTCCGGCGTCATCTCCCGGGTCTGCGCCGCCGGATCGGCCAGGACGTCCGTCTGGTGCAGCGTCCGGTCCTTCAGGTTCATCCGGCTTTTCCGCTCGATTTCCGCCAGGATCTTCTGCTGGGCCTGGGCGTCGGCGCTCGGGGCCGTTGTCTCCGGCCGGCCGGAATTGCCCAGGGCGGCCAGGATGACCACGCCCAGGAGGATCAGCAGCACCATGCCGACGCCGCCGGCCACCAGAAAGGCCCGGGGCCGGCGCGGTGGCTTCCCGCCGCCCGGAAGCTCGTCCCGCGACTCGAAAACGTGCGTGTCCTCACGGGACACCCGGCCGGCGTCCCGTTCCTCTGCCGGCCCGGTCCGGTCTCCGGTTGCTGCAGCCATCATCGCCCCTCGCGGGTGATGTCCACGGTCTGTTTGTCCAGCTTCAGCACGAGCCGGTCGGCGGCATGGCCGAGCACGTGGCTGACCCGGTAATACCCGCCCTGATCGGTGTAGGCCAGCGGCTCGAGCTGGTCCTTTTTGGCCCCCCGGCCCAGCAGGTACACCGCCGGCTTGACCTGGGCCCGCGGCATGAAAATGTACGTAAACACGCCGTCATCGGCCACCCGCTCCACCGGGAAGGCGTCGCCCTGGATCCGGTAGTTGCTCTGCACCTTGGCCAGCAGGTGCAGCCGCTGGGCCTCCAGTTGCTTGTCCAGTTCCACCTGGTGGCTCCGCTCCAGATTCTCCGTCTGCCGGCGGACCTCTCCGGCGACGGTTTGCCGGAACAGGTTCTTGTCGTGCGCCTCGATCACCACCAGCGTGTCGGCGACCGGCGCCGGCGCGGGCGACACCAGAAACACGTAGGTCGCGCCGCTGTCCGTGTGCACCACGGCGGTGGTCTCCTTGTTCTCGGCCAGGGCCTTGATGACGGCGATGGTGCCGTTGGACTGGCCGAAGAACAGCTTGGAATCCGACACCACGAAGTCCTGAATCCGTGCCCCCTCGGGCAGCTTGAAGGTGGTGCCAATCCCCACCGGCGACACCACCGGATAGACCGTGTCTTCGTTCTCCCCGTCGAAGTTGGCCACCAGCGTCCGCAGCGTCACGCCGAGGGCGCAGACGCCGAGCGCCAGCCCGAGAACCGCCCCCACCACGATTCGGTTCATATCACTCCTCCCGCACGAAATTGCTCTGCGAATACTCCACCAGCAGCAGGCCGCTGGGCGTGTCCGCCGTCCGCGGCACCGTCTTGAGCCGCAGCGAGGCCACCCGCCGCTGGCTGTCCGTCAGACCCTGCGGCGAAATGGCTTTGCTGCTGAAATAACACTGCACCAGAATATTGGGACTGGTTTGCAGGATGTTGACCGCCTGGAGCTCGACCACGCCCTGATCCCCCGCCTGCAAGTGCCGTTGCCGCGCCTCAATGTTGACGGCGTCCTTGATCTGCAGGGTCGCGTCCGGGACGCAGCAGCGGAAGGCCTCCGCCAGGTTGGACGAGGCGGTGTAGCGGGTGTAGGTGTAGATGTTGCGCAGCAGTTGCCGGACAAAATAATGCACTTCCGCCGGCTTGCGGTCCTCGCCGGCGGCGTCCACCACCCGCCAGTCGATGGGCCGGCTCTCGCCGGTGGCCTCGTTGATCACGATCGGGATGGCCCGGACTTCGCCGGCGTGGCGGGAGATCAGAACCAGCGCCACCACCAGGCCCGCGCAGACCAGCCCCAGCACGAACAGGGCGTACTTGAGAAAGAGGTTCACAAAGGCCAGGTGGCCGGTCGAACGGATGTAGTCATCCACGTTGCCCTTGACCATGATCTACCCCCGCGCCGCCGACTGGGCCGCGGCACTGGCCGCGCCCGCGGCCGCGCTGGCTGTTCCCGCCGCCGCCGTGGCCGCC
>JAAYUB010000084.1 GCA_012517875.1 Acidobacteriota bacterium
CGTGGCAGATGTGTTGGATGCGCTTGGGATCAGCTACGACTACGAGCAGCCGCTCTATTCGCGGACTGATTCGAAGGACTTTCGTCTTCCTGACTTCACGGTCAGCTATGAAGGGGATGTTTTTTATTGGGAACATCTTGGTATGCTAAACGTCCCCAGCTATCGCGAGGCGTGGGAACGAAAACAGACTTGGTATAAGGAAAACGGTTTTTCGGATCGATTGATCACATCCCAGGATGCGCCTGATGGAGGTATTGATGCTGCTAAGATCGAACAGATTGCTCGAAAACGTATCTTGGAAGAATAGGTGTAAGGGAAATTGAGTTTGACGCTGTTTCCGTCTCGCCGGGAACGGCATGCTCATTGATAACTCGTTGATATTGAAGGTTTTCGGTTAACAGCCGGAGAACGAGAACGGTTATGAAGAGGGTTGCGCACGGGGAGCCATTTTTCAGCCGGGGGAGATTTTCCCCGGCTTTTTATTATCTACTGGGTCTACATTCTGCAGAGTCAGTCCATCCGCCGTTTTTACTGCGGCCACACCGGCAACTTGGAAAACCGGATTCGCCAGCACCATGATCCAACCGGTCGGCTCACGCTGACGACCAAACGGTTTCCCGGTCCATGGCAGCTCGTTTGGCAGCGATTCCGTCGCCGCTGACGCGGCTTTCCCTTGCCCTTCGCTTCCGGCCACCCGGACCTCTCGGCCCGGGCTGGATGCCGCGTCCAGCGGACGCAGCCTACGGCGAATTCAAAACGGCGTCCAGCCGCCGCACTCCAGGGCGCGGGCCGCGGACGGCCCGCGCTATCCAGAGCCAACCCCCGGAGGAAGGAGGAGAAGTCGTCTCTGCGCACTGAGGCCTCGACCCGAACGCGGTGCCATTCCGCATCAACGGCACACGTCTGGCCCAGACGGACGGCGGGCGGCACTTCAGATCAACAGCCCCGATGCATAGTATGGCGAGTCTGAATGCGATCATCAGATCATTTGGGCGCAACAGGCGCTGGCGAAGTTCATGGAAGTGGACGGCGCGCTCATCGAACGCCCGGTGTAAGCCGGCGTGTGGAAGAATCCGGGCATCGTTAACCCGGATGTTGCGCTCCTCGCCGAAATCCCTGCGCTCTCACACGAACAACCGCGCCACGGCGAGGGTGGCCAGGACGACCCACACCGGGCGGCTCCAGTCCCAGATCCGCCGGCCGTTGAAGGAGACGAACGGGAAGAACGGCAGGGCGACGTCGAACAGGGCCGCCAGAGGGCCGAGCGTGACCGTCAGCTTGATGAACGGTAACACCGTCGGCGGGATGGCCGCCCACCGCAGCAGCGCCCACGCGCCCCACGACAGGAGCAGGACGGCCGCCCCGCCGGCCGCCGCCGCCGGCCCCAGCGTCCGGATGGCGTCCCGGTACCGCCAGCCCGGGGCCGCCGGATAGACGGATCCGAGAATCGGAAACCACCAGGCCGGACCCGCGGCCAGTGCCAGACCCAGCGGGAATGCCGACTCCCAGGCGCGATAGCGCACCGTGAGTCCGCGCCCGCGGGCGGCCAGCCGCATCGCCAGCTCCCGAACGCCGAACAATACGCCGAGCACGACGGGAATTTCGTAGCACAGGGTCGAGGCGAATAACGCCGCTCCCTTGAGGCGCCAAAAAACCAGGAACAGCAGCAGGCTGTTCATCGCCAGGTTCCCCCACCACTGGAGTGCGGCGCTGTCCGCCCGGCCGGGCCCGGGGCGCGCCCAGACGAAATGTCCGATGTCGATGTAGTGGAAGATCTTCAGCCACACGCGGGGGGTGTGCAGCCCCCAGCGGCGAAGCTGCCGGCCCGGCGACAGGATCTCGAAGCCGCGCGCCGCCAGCAGATTGCTGGAACTCGTGTTGTTCCCCTCGACGCAGCCGAGGAGTTCGTCGCAACCCTGCTCTTCCAGAAAGCGGATGCCGGCGTCGAACAGCCGCTGCCCCACCCCCAGCCCTCGTGCAGCCGGGTGAGTGAACGCCCAGTACATGAGTCCGCCCCGGCGCCCGCGCGGCAGCGCGAACAGCTTGAGCACGACGGCGCCCTGGATCTCCCCCCCGGTCTCCGCCACCAGGACGTGGGGGGTGAAGGAGAAAAACCACCGCTGCACCAGCGGAAACGACCGCCGCATGATGTCGCGGACCGCCGGTTTCTCCTCGTCTTGCAAGGGGCGGATGAGCATTTCAGTAGGCATGCTTCACACTTCTCGATCTGCCGGATTGTGCTGCCGGACCCAACGGCCCGCTGTTGACATCAAGAACGAAACGGCCGCCGACATTGTTCCGCGACATCACGAGGCCGGTCGTCGCCCCTCCGACACACGGCCCCACCGGCCAGCAGCCCTGAGCTAGCGCCCCTTGGGATAGAGTTCCGCGACCGCTTCCGCGGCGGCTTCGGCCATCATGTCGTACAGCACCACCTCGTCGGGCACGGGCACGTCGTGGCGGTGCTCCGCCGACCACTTCGCCAGCTCGTCCTGGAGCGGGTCCACGGCGTCCACGAAGGCCTTTTTCTCCGCCGGCGGCACGCTCCGCATGAAGTGGTCGCGCTCCACGTCGTCGCCGATGGCCCACGTCCGGGCGTAGTCCAGCAGGTGCCGCAGGTGCGCCGGGATCCGGTTCGGGTCAATGGACACGCCGTCCGCCTCGGCATAGCGGGAGGTGATCTCGATGGGCTCGACGGCCGGAGCCACTTCGGCCGCCGGCTGTTCGCCGGCCGGCGACAGCGGCGGCGCTTCGCCGCGATCACCCAGGTTCCAGACGACCGCCGCCACCACCACGATCACGAGCACCACGGCTGCAGCGATCAGCAACACTGTGGTCATGGGATCCTCGCTTGGGCATATCCGAATCACGCCGGTCCACACGGAAGGGACCCGCATTGTATACCCAATTTGTTTTCGAAATGTCAAGCGGGCCACGGCAAACCGGCGGATCGCCGCCCGGATGATCGGATCCATCGGTGGCGATCGTGAATGCTATAATGTCACCAATTTCGGTTGTCGGGTCCAACGGACGACGGGGTTCCGAATGATGGTTGGGTGGAGGCGATCATGGGACCGACGGACGAGCACCGGGATGACCAGATCGGCGAGTTGTTCCAGGAGCTGACCAAGTACACCCCCGACAACATCCCGGCCGGGCGCAGGCCGTTGGAGGAACCGGCGGCGTTCAAGGAGTACCCGGCGGCGGACGCGGTGATCCCGCTGGCCGCCGCCCCGCCAGACCTGCAGTTCAACCTCTGGCAGGCGCTGGCGCACCGGCGCTCCCGGCGCGAATTCGCCGCCGGCGCCATTCCCTTCGCCAGCCTGGAGGCGCTGCTGTGGGCCGCCCAGGGGGTGACGGAGCGATCCTTCGGCTACCTGTTGCGCACGGCGCCGTCGGCCGGGGCGCTCTACCCGGTGGAGACCTACCTCTACGCCCACGCCGTGGAGCGGCTGGCCCGGGGGATCTACCACCTGAACATCCCCCGCTGGGCGCTGGAGCGGCTCCGGACCGGCGACGCGAGCCGGCTGCTGGCCCATGCCGCGCTGGACCAGGGCATGGTGAGCCGGGCCGCCGTCACGTTCGTCTGGACGGCGGTGGTGCCCCGCTGCAGCTGGAAGTACGGCCAGCGGGCCTATCGGTACATCTACCTCGACGCCGGCCACATCGCCGCAAACGTCGCCCTGGCGGCCGAGGCGCTGGGCCTGGGCTGCTGCGCCATCGCCGCGCTCTACGACGGGGAGGTCAACAAGCTGCTGGGAGTGGACGGCCGGGAGGAGACGGCGATTTACATGACCACGGCGGGGCCGGCGATCAAATAGCACCGCCCGGCCGAACCGGCGGGGGGACGGCCGGCGGCCGGGCGGCGGGTGCATCACTCCTGCGTGATGCTACCGGCGGCGTTCGGACACATCCGCCTCCTCGTCGTC